>JAAZJF010000216.1 GCA_012800475.1 Gammaproteobacteria bacterium | reverse complement strand
GCTGCGCCCAATGTGAGCCTGCCACAAACCATGCACAACTCGCTCCAGACCCAGCGTGATGACACCGCTTTATTAAACCAGCGCCGCTTGGCCTTACCCATGACGGCGGCGGGGCGCTCTTTAGCGGGCATTGGCGAAATGGCGCAGCAACAATTGCGTACGGCTTTGGCGCAGCACACACCTGAGCAGCGACAAGACTGGCAAGCAGCACGCAGTTATCCCGCAGGTCCTGATGCAGCCTTGCAGGTCAACGGCGTAAGCGCCACTGCGACAGCGGCAGATTTAAATCGTAAGCAATTTGCTTCCCCCGAAGAATTTGTTGCCACCATGTTGCCGATGGCTGAACAAGCAGCCAAAAAGCTGGGTGTTGATCCTCGTTACTTGGTGGCGCAAGCCGCACTGGAAACCGGCTGGGGTCAATCCATTATCAGTAACAAAGGCGGCGACAGCAGTCATAACTTATTTGGTATTAAGGCCCATGGCTGGGGCGGTGCGTCTGCTAATGTGACGACCTCTGAGTATGTGCAAGGCGTGAAGGTTAAAGAGAAAGCAGATTTTCGCAGTTACGGCTCATTTGAGCAGAGCTTTAATGATTATGTCGATTTTTTGCAGAGTAATGGCCGCTACGCTAAGGCCTTGCAAACCACTGCCAATCCTGAACAATTTGTCAATGAGTTGCAGCAAGCAGGCTATGCAACGGATCCGAATTACGCGCGTAAGATTTCCCAAATTGCGCAGAAAATGCAAAGCTATCAGCAAGTAGCGAGTACAGTAACGTCGCAAACTAGCGTGCGGGCTTGAGGTGAACAATGGCTGATTTATTAAATATTGGTATGTCGGGTTTGCATGCGGCAAAAACCAAACTGTCGGTGACCGGACACAATATCACCAACGTGAATACGCCCGGCTACACGCGTCAAGATACAGTGCAAGGCACGCGCACGCCGCAGTTCAGTGGTGCAGGTTATATTGGTACCGGCACCAGTTTGTTAGATGTGCGCCGCAGCTACAATGAGTTTTTAACCACGCAAGTGCGCTCCAGCACCTCGCTTAACAGCGATGTTGTCGCCTATAAAAGCCAGATTGATCAGCTCGATAGCTTACTGGCGGGCAGTAGTACCGGGATCACACCGTCGATGGATGCGTTCTTCTCGGCTACACAAGCTGCCGCCGAGGACCCATCTAATATTCCAGCGCGTCAGTTAGTGATCTCTGAAGCTGAGGGTTTGGCGCGACGCTTTAATGATTTATACGACACCATTAACACGCAAAACAGCAGCATCAATAAGCAATTGGTGACCAGCACTGAGCAGATTAATCGTTTAGCGCAAACCATTGGCGGGCTTAATGATGCCATCGCCAATGCGGGCGCAAACGGCAGCCAACCCAATGACTTATTGGACGCGCGTGATGAGGCCGTGCGTCAGCTGTCCACCTATGTGGGCGTGAATGTGGTGGTGCAAGATAACAATACCTTTAACGTATCTTTAGGCAGCGGCCAGCCGTTAGTGGTGGGCAACACCGTCAATCAGTTGCAAGCAGTGCCCGGTCGCGGTGATCCCAATACCTTTGAAATTGATTTTGTCAGTGGCGGCTCACGTCAAAATATCACCAGCGCTCTCAGTGGTGGTGAGGTGGGCGGTTTGTTGCGTTACCGTGAAGATGCGTTAAAGCCCAGCGTCAATGCCTTAGGCCGTTTGGCATTAAGTATCAGTGAGGAAGTGAACACCCAACTGGGCCAAGGTTTGGATTTAAAAGGGCAGGTGGGTGCGAATTTATTTAAAGATATTAATGATCCCAGCTTAACTGGTTTGCGCGTGCGTCCAGTGGCCACGAACACCAGTAATGTCAGCGGTGATATGCGCATTACCGACACCTCGGTGCTGACCACCAGTGATTACCGTTTGGATTTTGATGGCACTGATTTTACCGCGCGTCGTTTAAGTGATGGTGCGGCGATGACGGTCACGCAAGGTGCGGATGGTGCTCTCAGTTTTACCGATAGTGCAGGGCGTGATCAAGGTTTTAGCCTCACACTCAGTGGTACACCGGCGGCAGGTGATCAGTTTGTCTTAGAACCCACGCGTCGCGGCGCTGCAGGTATTTCAGCCGAGCTGGATCAAGCGGATCAACTCGCTTTTGCTGGCCCCTTTAAAGGTGAAGCTGATCTGCAAAACAAAGGTACGGGTAAAATCACCCAGCCCTCTTTAGAAGGCTTTACTGATAACTCAACGCCGCCGCTGGCAGGGCTGAGCCGTGATGCTTTGGCTGCGGTCAGTCAAGTGGGCATGCGCTTTGATGCAGCATCCAATGCGATGGTGGTGGACACTCCGCTGCCGCCGGGTGTGACAGTGACGATGCTCACTGCTGACGGACAAACCGTGCCAGGTGGCGTAACACCGGGCCAAAGCAATGATCTTAAATACAGCATTGAAGTGAATGTGGGTGGCGTGCAGCAGAGCTTTACTGTCAGCCAAAGCATCAGCGGTCGCCCAGAAAATGGCGATAAGTTCAGTATCGATTTCAATAAAAACGGTGTGTCTGATAACCGTAACGCTTTAAAGTTAGCTGACTTGCAAAATAAGCAGGTGGTGGGCGTTGATCCCAATAGTGCTAACAGCAACAGCGGTATGAATTTTAACAACGGCTACGGCGATATGGTTGAGCGGGTCGGCACCTTAACCGCGCAAGCCCGTCGCGATGATGTGGCAACGGGGGCCATCTTGCAGCAGTCGACCGACAGCCGCAATTCGGTGTCGGCTGTGAGTTTAGATGAAGAAGCCGCTAACTTGATTCAGTTCGAGCAATACTACAATGCGTCAGCCCAAGTGATTCAAGTTGCGCGCACATTGTTCGATACATTGATCAGTACATTAAGATAAGTGTGAATTGCTTGCGAGCAGTTCAACGATGAGGAGCTAGGCCATGCGTATTTCCAGCCTACAAGCATTTAACAATGGCCTGCAGGGCATTCAGCGTAACTATGCCGACGCGATGCGTACCCAGCAGCAAATCAGCTCAGGCAACCGTATTTTAACGCCGGCTGATGACCCTGTGGCATCGGTGCGTTTACTGCAGTTGGATCAGCAGCAAAATATGCTGGCGCAATATAAAGGCAACTTATCGGCAGCCAACAGCAGTTTGGCGCAAGAAGAATCAGCCTTAAACTCAGTCAATAATATTATGTTGCGCGTGCGTGAAATTGCCGGTGAAGCCGGTAACGGCGCACTCAGCCAAGCGGATCGCCAGTCTTTAGCGGTTGAGTTGCAAGAGCGTGAAGACGAGCTATTGGGTTTGATGAATACCCGTGATGCGCGCGGGGAGTATATGTTTGGCGGTTTCCAAGGCAAAACTCAGCCCTTTGAACGTGCGCCAGATGGCAGTTACACCTATCAAGGCGATGATGGCCAGCGTAAAATTCAAATTGGCAGCTCGCTCAATATTGCCATCGGCGATAGCGGTAAGCAGGTCTTTGAAAATATCCCCAATGCTGCGCGTTTAAAAAGTGAGCTGGCCACGCCAGTCCCAGCCGGTTCGTCCTTAGCGGTATCGCAGCCTTTAGTGCAAGATGAAATCAATTATTCAGGTGATCCAGCCTTTCCTGCAAACGGTGTTGAAGTGCGTTTTGCTGATCCTGCTGCTGTGCCACCGGGTGACCCTAAAGACTATGCTGTGTATGCCAGTCCGTATACGGATGGTGATGAACCTTTGCAAAGTGGTCGCTTAGATAACGATGCAGGGCGTCCCGATACGCTGACCTTTCGTGGCGTAGTGATGCAGTTTGAAGGTGAGCCTGCGGGTGGTGAAAGTATTCAAGTTGAAGCGCTGCCTAACAGTGAAAAGCAAGGCGTGCTCGATACCATTGCACAGTTGCGTATGGCTCTTGAAGACAACACGGACAGCCCACAAGGTAAGCGTGACACACGTGATGCGGTGGCGGCAGCGCTGAGCAATATTGATCACGCTATGGTCAGTATCGACAGTACCCGCGGCTCGATTGGTGCGCGGATGAATGTGATTGAAACCACTTTAAATAACAATGAAGAAGTGGCACTGGTCAATAAAAGCGTACAGGCCGAACTGCGTGAGATTGATTACCCTGAAGCGCTCTCCAAGCTGGCTTTCCAAAGCATTGTGCTGGAAGCGGCGCAGCAAAGTTTTGTCAAAGTCAGTCAGCTGAATCTGTTTGATAAGATTCGTTGATGTCAGTGTTATTATATAAAATTGTATAACCCAGCATTAATTATAAGGACGCAATAAACATGAGTACATCCATTCAAACCTATAACTCTGTAGGCGCTGGTCAAGATTTAACGCCGTACCAAGCCGTTGAATTGCTGCTTGATGGCGCACTGGAGTGCATCTCCAAAGCTTTAATCGCTCAGCAAGCAAATAACGCCGCACAACGCGGTGAAGCGGTGGATACCACCTTGACCATTCTGGGTTTGTTGCAAGACAGCCTGGATAAAAGCTTGGGCGGTGACTTGGCGCAAAACTTAGATGATTTGTACGATTATATGACGCGTCGCTTGGCCAGTGTTGCGGTGGACAACAGCGCACACAGCTTAGAAGAGGTGCAGGGAATCATTTTACAACTGCGTGAAGGTTGGGCGCAGATTGATCCGGCACAAGAGCCTAAAGAATTAATTTAAAATAAAGTTAAAGTCCTAGCGGTCCGTGACGATATAGGTATTAGTAGAAACACTTATGGAGCACGATGTTATGAACGCAATGACCGCTATGCGACAGTACCAATCCGTCAATACTCAAGCACGCGCTATTGAGGCTGATCCGCACCGTTTAATTCAAATGTTGATTGAAGGCGGTTTAACCCGTCTGGCTCAAGCACGTGGTGCTATGGAGCGTGGGCAAACAGCACTCAAAGGTGAGTTGATTGGTAAAGCCATTGGTATCGTGGGTGGTTTGCGTCAAGGTTTAGATATCGAGAAAGGCGGCGAACTGGCAGCTAATCTTGATAGCTTATACGAGTATATGACCACACGTTTAATGGAAGCCAACCTGAAAAACGACGTGGCGATTATTGAAGAAATAGCACAGTTGTTACGCGAAGTGAAAAGCGGTTGGGATGCCATTGCTGCATAAGTTGTGTTGATTAAGAGGTCAGTATCATGAGCGCAAGCACTGTTGAACAGCTGCACACTACAAGTACCGCATTACGTGATGCCTTAGCGCAGCAGGATTGGCAGGCGATTGGTCAGCTTGATTTACAGTGCCGTGATGCGGTCAGTTCGGCCATGGCAGATCCGCAACACCACCCCGATGAGTTGCGAGAGCGTATGCAAGAGCTGTTAGCCCTGTACCGTGATTTAGTCGGTGCGTGTCAAAGCGAGCAGCAGCGTATTGCCGATGAGTTGATTCAAATTAAACAGTCAAAAAAAAGCGCTAAAGTCTACCAAATGTTTGGTTGATCGCTAGGTTTGTAAAGCCCTCAGTGCAGTCTGTACTGGGGGCTTTTTTATGCGTCAGATTACTGCTGTACGTCAACAACAGTGCAAATAGTTGCGCCATAAAATTGACATTCAACGCTTTATTGACTTTACTGGTGGCGTTTTGCTGTCACACCTCGCTGTATGCCTCCTTATTCCTAGAGTTGAAGATGTTTTATGCCGCAAGAAATGAAAATTCTGCTGATTCACGACCGTGAACAGCAGCGTACAGAATTTGCCAATATTCTTACGTTCCTCAACGAAGCGCATCTGGTCTGCGAAAGTGATGAGTTACCTAGCGTCGTCTCGCAGCTGGATGGCAGTTACAATGTGCGCTGTGTTTTAGTGGGCGGCATGTCTGAGCCCAAGGCTTTGAGCGCTGTCATTCAAGAGTTGACGCGGTGGGATGATTTACTGCCGATTATCGTACTTGATGATGCGCAAACGGTGAGTTTGCCTGCAGCACAAGAAGCTGCAGTGCTGGCGCGTCTAGAAATGCCGCCTAGTTACAGCAAACTCTTGGGGACTTTGCATCGCGCGCAAATGCATCGGCATATTTTGAATCAAGCGGCGAACAGCGCGCAATCATCCGAGGCGCATCCCTTTCACACGTTAGTGGGCGCTAGCCCCTGCATGCAAAGCTTGCGTTATACCATGCAGCAAGTGGCGCATACCGAAGCCAGTGTGTTGATTTTAGGCGAGTCAGGTACGGGTAAAGAAGTGGTTGCGCGCAATTTACATAACGGCTCAAAGCGCAGTGCAGGGCCTTTTGTGCCGATTAACTGCGGTGCTATTCCAGCCGAGCTATTGGAAAGCGAGCTCTTTGGTCATGAAAAAGGTGCGTTTACCGGTGCCATCAGTGCGCGAGCAGGACGCTTTGAGTTGGCTAAAGGCGGTACGCTGTTTTTAGATGAAGTCGGTGATATGCCGCTGACCATGCAAGTTAAGCTGCTGCGTGTACTGCAGGAGCGCGTGTTTGAGCGCATTGGTAGTAGTAAGTCGCTGACCGCTGATGTACGCATTATTGCCGCCACGCATAAAGATCTTGATGAGATGATTGCCTCTGGTGATTTTCGTGAGGATTTGTTTTATCGCTTAAATGTATTCCCCATTGAAATGCCACCGTTGCGTGAACGTCCTGAAGATATTGGTTTGTTGATCAATGAGTTAGTGGCGCGCATGGAGCAGGAAAAGCGTGGTTCGGTGCGCTTCAATGAGGCGGCGATTGCTTCATTGGCTCAGCATGATTGGCCAGGTAACGTGCGTGAACTGGCGAACTTAGTGGAGCGCATGGCCATTATGTACCCGCAGGGCGTGATTGGTGTGCAGGAGTTACCCAAGAAATTTCGCTATGTGGAAGAGGACGCCGGTATTCAAGAGTTGCGTGAAGAACTGAGCGAGCGCGCGGCTTTATTGGCGATCACCGCGCCTGAAGAAGAGCCGGTGAGCAATGGCGCGCAGTTGCCCAGCGCGGGGTTGGATTTACGTGAGTACTTGGCGCAGCTGGAGCAAGACTTAATTCAACAGGCACTCACAGCTGAAGACGGTGTGGTGGCACGAGCGGCAGAGCGTTTAAATATTCGCCGCACCACCTTAGTGGAAAAAATGCGCAAATACGGCATCAGTCGCAACGACGATTAACCGTATCTGAGTGTCAGCACTGGCGCTATTTATCAGAGGCTTTACAATGCGGCTCTTTGTTTTCTTACGGAGCCGCAGCTATGGCGCACCACCCCGCACAGGATTCACCTTTAGGCAAAAGCAGCGCTTATGTCAGTCAATACGATGCCAGCTTACTGTTTGGTATCGACCGCACGACAAAGTGGCACGAACTAGGCTTTACTGCCGCAACGTTGCCCTATGTGGGCGAAGATATTTGGAACTGTTATGAGCTGTCTTGGCTGCTACCTTCAGGTAAGCCGGTGGTGGCGATTGGGCAATTCACTGTGCCAGCAGACTCACCGAATATCATTGAATCCAAATCGTTTAAGCTGTACCTCAACTCGCTGAATCAAAGCGTGTATGCGGATGTGGCGCAGGTGCAGGCGCTGCTGGAAACTGATTTATCCGCGGTCGCGCAAGCGCCAGTACAGGTGCAGATTAAAACTTTAGCTGAGGTCAGTGCTGAAGGTGTGCAGACACTGACGGGTGTCTGTGTGGATGAGCTGGATATTCAAGTCAGTGAGTATCATGCGCCCGCGCCGCAGCTGTTGCAGTGCGATACAGCGCAGGTTGAAGAGCAGTTGCACAGTCATTTACTGCGTTCTAATTGCCCAGTGACTGGCCAGCCGGACTGGGGCAGTGTGCATGTGCATTACCGTGGGGCTGCGCTGGACCACGCCAGCTTTTTAAGCTATATCGTCAGTTTTCGTGAGCATGAAGATTTTCATGAACAGTGTGTTGAGCGGATCTTTTTAGATTTACAGCGCTGTCTGAACCCTGAGTTTTTAACTGTGTCTGCACGCTATGTGCGCCGTGGTGGTTTGGATATCAATCCATGCCGCAGTACGCATCCAATCACCAGCACTAACCCACGCTTGGCACGCCAGTAATGCTGGGCCGTGGTTATGTTTTTTTGTTCAATAGGTGCCTAAAATGACGCAATATGACCGTGTTAAGCTTGAAGCCAGTTGGAAGGCGGTGCTTGCGACAGAGTTTGAGCAGCCCTATATGCAAGCCTTGGCTGATTTTTTACGTGAAGAAAAACAGCAAGGAAAGGTGATTTATCCGCCGGGGCCATTGATTTTTAATGCGCTGAATCTCACACCATTGCCACAGGTTAAAGTGGTGATTTTAGGTCAAGACCCTTATCACGGCCCGGGGCAGTCCCATGGTTTGAGCTTTTCTGTGCCGCCAGGCGTGGCTATTCCACCGTCGCTGCTCAATATGTACAAAGAATTGCAGCGAGATTTAAATATCGCTATCCCCGAACACGGTTGTTTGCAGAGTTGGGCTCAGCAGGGCGTGCTGCTGCTCAACACCACGCTCACGGTGGAGCAAAGTAAGGCCGGCGCACATGCCAAAGCCGGTTGGCAGCGTTTTACTGATCGTATTATTGAATGTGTGAATCAGCAGCAAGAGCATGTGGTATTTATGCTGTGGGGCGCGCATGCCCGCAGTAAAGCTGTGCAGATCGATGCCAGTAAGCACTTGGTGTTGGAGTCTGTGCACCCCTCACCGCTGTCGGCATATCGCGGATTTATTGGTAATGGCCACTTCAGTCAGTGCAATAAGTTTTTGCAACGTACAGGGCAAACGCCCATTGAATGGCGCGTGCCGCAATTGAGTACCGAGCCGGCGCAACTGCCTCTGGAATAGCCTCTTACACATCGGTGCTGCTGGCGCTGGTGAGATGAGTTAATAAGCGCTCAATCGCTGCGTCCAGTGCATCCAGAGCAGGATCAAGATGGGTGACATTATTTTTGATCTGTGTTTCGCAGGTTTTACAGATGGCACGCAATTGCGGCACACCACAGTATTGAGTTGCGCCGTGCAGGCGATGAATACGCTCCAGTAACGCAGGACGATCACGTTGCTCGCGCGCCTGTTGTAAATACGCACGATCGCTGGGCAGCGACTCAATCAGCAGGTTGAGCAGTTCGCGCGCCAAAGACTCTTTGCCATTGGATAAAGTGCGACCTTCTTTCAGATCAATCACTGCCAGCTGCAGATGCTGAGTGAGATTGTCAGCTGGGGCTGCGAGCTGGCTCGAACTGGACATAAAGATGCCCGTCCACTTGGAAATCGCTTGGGCTAAGGATTGTTCGCTGATGGGTTTGTGCATGCAATCATTGAGGCCTGCCTGCAAAAATAAATGCGCTTCGTGAGGCAGTGCATGGGCTGTTACGGCAATAATAGGCGTGGCTTGCAGCTCTTGATTGCGCTCCCAAACTCGCATCGCTTCGGTGCATTGCTGGCCACTCATAACCGGCATTTGGATGTCCATAAAGACAATATCAAAATGCTCTTGCTGAAACAGCGCTAAGGCGCTGTGGCCGTCTTCGGCAACGCTGACGCGCGCACCCATATCGTTGAGCAAAGTCTTTATTAGCAACAGGTTGGCAGGGTTGTCGTCCACACATAAAGCGTGCAAGGCATGCTGCTCAGAGGAGGCTGAAGTGTTGACGGGCGGGCTGGGCACAATGGATAGCACATTATTGATGGCGTGCTGTAAACGGCGATGGCATACAGGTTTGCTGAGCATTTGCTCGCAAAATGGCCGCCCCACAGTGTTTTGTAAAACCGTAAAGTCAGAGGTGCTGCACAGCAGTAAAACTTGGCAATCGAGTTGCTGCAATTGCATTAAGGTCTGTTTGATTAACAGCAGGGTGTGTTGCTGAGTATTGATACCTAAAACGGCCAAATCATAGGACTGTGCACTGCCCGCCGCTGCGCGAATCTGTTGCACCACAGATTCTAAATGATTGACGCAATCGACCTGTAAATGGCAATCCTCCAGCTGATGAGCAATCGCTTGCTGTGCCAGTGGGTGAGGGTCGTGCAAGACGGCGCGCTGCGTATTGGGCGGTATGGTGCTGAGCGTTAAATCATCCTCATGGGCTTTGGCTAAGTGCACAGTGAACCAAAACTCTGAGCCTTGGCCTTGTGTGCTATCAACGCCAATCTCGCCGCCCATATGTTCAACCAGACGCTTAGAGATACTTAAACCCAGACCTGTGCCACTGGCATGACGGGTGAGTGAGTGATCGGCTTGGTTAAAGGGTTGAAATAACGAGCTTTGTTCAGCGAGACTCATGCCGATGCCGGTGTCTTGCACGCTGATGCGCAATTGCGCGAACTCGGTGCTTTCTTCTTCGAGCATCACACGCACCACGACACTGCCAGCACGAGTAAATTTAATCGCATTGCCAATTAAATTGGTGACAACTTGCTTAATACGCTGAGCATCACCAATTAAGGTGCGCGGTGTATCGCGGTAAACAAAGCTGATCAGCTCCAGCTCTTTTTGGTGCGCGCCGGGTGCCAGTAAAGTCAGGGTATCTTGAATCAGGTCGCGCACATAAAAGGGTGCGAGGTCCAATACCACTTTGCCTGCTTCGATTTTTGAAAAATCTAAGATCTCGTTAATGATATTGAGCAGGCTTTCTGAAGAATTAATAATGGTGTTTAGATAATCCTCTTGGCGAATGGTCAGGTCGCTTTTTTTCAATAACTGGGTGAAACCAATAATACCATTGAGCGGTGTGCGAATTTCATGGCTCATATTGGCTAAAAATTCAGACTTAATACGACTGGCTTGAATGGCTTCTTTGCGGGCTAAGTCCAGTTCAATATTTTGAATTTCAATGGTTTCTAAGTTGTGTTGTGCATCATCAAGCGCTTGATCAATATGGCTTTGCAGTTCTTCTTGTGCTTGCTGCATGGATTGCGCCATCAGGTTGATGCTATCAACCAACTCATCGAGTTCATGACTGCCTGGCGAGCTTAAGCGCGTACCTAAATGGCCGTCGCGGATCAGGGCCACACCGTGCTTGATATTTTTCAGAGGGATATTAATCGTGCGGCTTAAGCGGATGGACAGCAATGCGGTAATCAACAAGCCTGAAGCAATAAAAATAGCGCTGAAAAAGATACTGCGGTACCCCTCAAGTAGGGTGGCGTGGTGCGACATTTCCAAACTGATCCAGCCAATGGGTGGGGTGTCAGGCTGGTTGAGCTTAGCCGGCTCTACCGGTAAGTCAGGCCGCAGGCACACAGGTAGCGTCAGTTGTGAACTGGATTCTTTGGAGTGCACCGTGAGCTCTTGCGGCTGGAGCGTGCCATGTTCCAAGGTGGATGGCCCTGCATGCATCAGTATAGTGCCGCTGGCATCGGTAAAACGTACTGAGCGCACATCACTTAAATCAATCGTATCTTGGGCTATTTTGCGCAATTGCGCATGATCATTGTTGCGCATGGGCTCGTAACTGAGCAGTGAGAGTTGATTGAGAATCAGCTCGCCACGGCGCACCAACTGGTCTTGTAAATCATTGAGTTGCGAGTAACTGAACCAGCCACCCAGCACCGCCGCAAAAATACCCGAAGGCAGTAAGGTCAGCAGCAGGACGCGGCCTTTAATTCCGAGGTTAGTCAACACGCAGTGATTCTCCGCACAACATCCATACACAATTCATAAAATGAGTCGGTCTTATAGTCCAAGGTTATAAGTTGATGCTTTCGTGGGTTATGGACTCGCAGCATTTGGCGCTATCATAGGCTTCTTTTAATTTTGATGCTGCTGCTTATTATGACCGTTCATTATCCTACCTTGGCCGACTGCATCGGCAATACACCACTGATACGCTTACAACGCTTGCCGGGAGAGACGAGCAATACCTTGCTGGTTAAGCTCGAAGGCAATAACCCAGCGGGTTCTGTTAAAGACCGTCCTGCGCTATCGATGATTGAACGTGCTGAGCGCAGCGGACGTATTCAGCCGGGCGATGCGTTGATTGAAGCCACCTCCGGCAATACTGGTATTGCCTTAGCTATGGTGGCCGCCATCAAAGGTTATCGCATGCTGTTGATTATGCCGGATAACTCCACCGCTGAGCGTAAAGCGGCGATGACGGCCTATGGCGCTGAGTTGATTTTAGTTGAATCCATGGAAGCCGCGCGTGATTTAGCGCTGGCCATGCAAGCGCAAGGGCAAGGTATTGTGTTGGATCAGTTTTCCAATCAAGACAATCCCGTTGCGCACTACAACAGTACCGGTCCTGAAATTTGGCAACAAACCCAAGGGCAGATCACTCACTTTATTAGCTCAATGGGTACCACCGGCACCATTATGGGTGTGTCGCGCTACTTAAAAGAGCAGAACCCCAATGTGCAAATCGTTGGCTTGCAGCCGACTGAAGGGGCGACGATTCCGGGTATTCGGCGCTGGCCTGAGGCATATCTGCCCAGCATTTTTGAAGCCAACCGTGTCGATCAAATTGTCGATATGGGTCAGCACGAAGCAGAAGAGTGCATGCGGCGCTTGGCGCGTGAAGAAGGCATCTTTTGTGGTGTGTCTTCAGGTGGCTCGGTTGCGGCGATGTTGCAAGTGGCAAAAACCGTTGAAAATTCAGTGTTAGTGGCCATTGTGTGTGACCGTGGTGATCGTTATTTATCCAGTGGTATTTATGCCTCGGAGTCCGTATGAGTCGCTCGAAAGCGCCGAACAGTTTACGTTTTCAGCCAGCCGGCGGTGAACGCAACACAATGCCAGTGGGCAAAAAGCAAATGCTGAGCATTGAGCGTTTATCCCATGATGGTCGCGGTATTGCTTTTTTAGCGGGGCGCACGTGGTTTGTCAGTGGAGCACTGCCAGGTGAGCAAGTGCAGGCGCAGGTGTTGGCCGCGCGCAGTAAAGTGGTGGAAGCACAAACTTTAGTCGTGCATAACGCCAGTGCACAGCGTATTACGCCAGAGTGTCAGTGGGCGGGACAGTGCGGTGGTTGTACTTTGCAGCATATCAGCCATGCTCAGCAAATTGAGTTCAAGCACGCCAACCTGATTGAGCAACTCAGCCGTGAAGCGCTAGTGGCTGATGAGTGGGCGCAGCCTTTAGTTGGACCTGCGTTTGCCTACCGCCGACGTACCCGCGTGGCGGTGCGCTATGATGTGAAGCGCAAGTCTGTCGAAGTGGGTTTTCGTGCTTTAGCCAGTCAGGCGATTGTTGAAGTGGATCAGTGTGCCGTGCTGGTGACGCAATTGCAGCCGATTTTTGCAGGCTTAAGTGCGTTATTGAACCGTTTTAAACAACCGCAAGCGCTGGGTCATATTGAGTTATTCAGCGGCAACCATGTGGCTTTGCTACTGCGTCATACCCAAGCCTTAGATGAGGGTGACTTAGCGCAATTGCGCGCCTATTGTGCCGAGCATGATGCGCAACTTTGGTTGCAGGGACGCGGTGAGCCGCAGCCTGATC
>JAAZJF010000003.1 GCA_012800475.1 Gammaproteobacteria bacterium | reverse complement strand
TGATACCTACGACTTAATCATCTACAAAGAAGACGCTTACGGTAATACCAAGTTTTATGATGTGTACGATAACTGGTTTACAGTACCGTTTTTAGGCATGACAAAAAACGGTGAAATCACTATTACCGAACCGGGTACATACCAGATCATGCTCAGCTCCAAAGCGGGTGTAAAAGTGATCGGTGGTGCTGGGTTAAAAGTGACCAAAGACACCGTGATCGATTACAACGAGTACCAAAGTGTGTCTGGGGTGAAAAAGGGTAACGTCATCACTGATCTTGACGTGAGTGGTAAAGATCAGGTTGATGCTCCCGATGATACGCGTATCACTAAAATCACCTATGAGGATGGTAAGGGCACTCACGAAGTTGACGTGCCAGCGGTTGGCTCAACTGTGATCCAGTTGACGCACGGCACCTTAACCGTTTCCGCTAAAGGTAATTACACCTATAAGCTCAATGAGGGTGCTAATCCTGAGTTTGGTGAGCAAGAAGAAGTGACGTACACCATCACCAACAGCAACACCGGTGATAGCTCAAGTGCTAATTTAACGATCAACTTGGTGGATAAACCCAGTAACTTAGTGCCTGACAGCACTGTCTTGTTGGATATGAAGCCAGAGGCCATCGCTAAAGATATTCCAGAAAAAGATAAGCTCACCTCTAAAACCTGGGCAGATATTGCAAGTGTTGGGTTGGGCATTGCTGATATTGGCTTAATTGCGATAGAAAACGGTATGGACATCAACGTCGGCGCCAATGAAGTGCGCGACGTGACTTTCTATGGCACCGGTGGTGCACCCGTATCGCTGGGTTACTCGCCTGTTGATTTGGTGATTTACAAAAAGGAAACCACTGCAAACGGTGATTTCTGGCAGTTATACACCATTGAAAAAGACTGGTTTGGTATTGTAGGTGTTCTTGTTGGCGCGGGAGCTTCTTCTGAGGATAAAACCTTCCGTTTTGATGAGGGCGAATACAAAGCAGTATTGATCCCGACTACAGGCGGTGTTTCGGTGATTCCGTCAGTGACTCTGCGTGTTCGCGAGGACAAACTGTACGAGTACGAGCAAACCAACGCTAAGGTTGATTCAAATCTAGATCTGGAAGAGGGCGCTAAGGTTTATAGCGTGAATGGCGATCCACTCGGCGAGGGTGACAATATCATCCAAGGTCAATATGGTACTTTGACCATTAAAGCCGATGGCAGCTACAGCTATGAGTTGTATAAAAATGTTGCTAATAAAGACATTGGTGCTATGGAAAGCTTTAGCTACAGTGTTTTAGGTGCAGATAATAAGCTGTATAACTCCACCTTAAATATTGTAATCAACAACGTTCAGGCCAACGACGACTTTGGTGATGCGCGCTTTGGTTTAGATAACCAAGAAGCCTACGCAGGCTGGGCAGTCAGTGGTACTAAGGGAGGCTCAAGCAATACGACATACAGTCCTGAGCTGATTGAAGTGAAGGCGAATCAAGTTTATGACTTAACTCTAAACTATAACCTGAACCCGACCACAGCTCGTGTCGATGAGTTTGTGATTCGCCTGATTAATGTCGCTACCGGTGAAGTGGTTGAGGTGTATAAGCCCGCTGTGACTGGCGAAAGCGGTGAGCTCAATTGGAGCTTAACCGAGGGGCAGTACCGCGTTGAAGTGATTATTGACCCACGTCTAGGCAACACTGTGCGCTACGATTTAAGCTTACAAGGAACCATCACCACGCTGGATAAGTTCCAAGAAGAGCAAGGCAACACACTGGTTGAAGAAGGCAATATCCTTGATAACGACCTGTATAAAGAAAGCTCAGGTCAGGCTGACTTTGCTCACATTGAAGTCAACGGCAAGCCTTTAGATATCGTGGTGGATGGCAAGTTTGATAATAACATGCAGAAATCCCTCACCATTGAAGGCGAGCACGGCACCTTAGTGGTGCAGCAAGATGGCTCTTACACTTACACTGCCAAAGGCGATTCGTATGGCACGGATGTGTTTGAGTACAAGCTGACTTCTGTTGCTGGTTCCAGTGACAGTGCGGAGTTGACCTTCAACGTCGGCATGAACGCAACGGGCTCTGAGTACGATGATAAGATCAGCAGTACTGCAGGCAACGACACCTTTGAGGGTGGTTTAGGTTCCGACACCTTCAACTTCGACTTGCTCGATAAGGATGACGCTACAGGCGGCAACGGTGTTGATACTTGGACTGACTTCCACTTTGGTGAAGTGGGCACAGATGCCAATGCGGATGTGCTTGATATTTCAGCCTTGCTGCCTGAAGGCACTGAAGATATTGATCTAAATGGTCTGAGTGACTTCTTAAAGGTTGATTTTAACGAGGAAGAGCAAAGCATCACTGTCAGCATTGACCGTGACGGCGAAGGCAGTCGTTTTGAGTTTGAAGAGTTGCTGGTCTTAACCAACCAGAATGAAGCAAAAAGCCTGGATGACTTGTTCAATAACGATCAAATCATCTATTAATCACACGGCTGCTTTAGCCTAAACCAACCCTTTGCGGAGCAATCTGCAAAGGGTTTTTTTATGTCTAGAGTCTGCGTTGTGCGGCTGTGATTTATAAAGGTAGGTGAGCATGTGTATCTTGAAGATATCATTGAAGACATTGTCGGGCGGCGCTGGAATCAGGGCGATACCTACCGCTTAAAGGCGTATGAAGCGGTTTGGGATGGCGAGGATTTTGAAGTCTTGTTTCAGCCCAATGAGGGTTATGACGTGGTTGGTTAGTCGTTAAGTGTTAGGGTTTGCTCTCAATCGCTCAGTGCACTCAGTTGTACGCTATGCTAGATCTTTGATGATTGTTGTAGCGACTTAAAGATGCATTCGCTCTGAGCGTATTGCAGGGTTGGATTCGTATCCAGTTCATCTACACTGATCTTCATATCATTCGCACTTAGGCTTGTATATGACTCAACTGACAGCACAAAACGACAGCACCAGCGACCTGAGCAATGACCCTGTGCGCTGGCGCATTCTGATAGTTTTATTGATGGCGATCTTTATGTCGCTGATGAGTGTCAGTGTGGTCAACGTCGCCTTAGCATCGATTCAAGATGCGCTAGAGGCGACGCAGTCGGATATTCAATGGGTGTTGTCAGGCTATGCTTTGACCTTTGGCGTGGTGCTGGTCAGTGCAGGTCGGGCTGGGGATTTGATGGGGCGCGGTGGGATTTTTATTCTGGGCGTGATTGTCTTTACCTTAGCGTCTGTAGCGGCAGGTTTAGCTCCCGATGCGCAATGGCTCAATGGGGCGCGCTTTGTGCAGGGTGTGGGCTCAGGTTTGATGAACCCGCAAGCAGTGGGCATGATTCAGCAGTATTTTAAAGGCTCGGAGCGCGGTCGTGCTTTTGGTTTTTTTGGTACCACGGTGGGCGTATCTGTGGCGATTGGCCCCGTGATTGGTGGCTTATTGATTCAGTTGGGCGGTTTAGAATTGGGCTGGCGCTTGACGTTTTTAGTCAATGTGCCGATGGGGATATTAACTATGGTGCTGGCGCTGATTTGGTTTCCACGGCCTTTGATTCACAAGCCTAAACAAAAAGATGGTCAGGGTTTGAGTTCACTTGACCCTATTGGTGCCGTGTTACTGGGGCTGGCGGTACTGGCGGTGTTGTATCCTTTTGTGGATTCGCATCTGTCACCAATGATGTGGTTATTATTGCCAGCAGGACTCCTGTTGTTTTACCTCTGGGCGCGTTGGGAGCGGTGGTACACCGAGCGCGGTTATAGTCCCATGGTGGATTTAAAGATCTTCGCCACGTCCAGCTATCGCAATGGCAGCATCATTATGACCTTGTACTTTTTGGGGATGACCAGCGTCTGGGTGGTGATTCCTTTATATGTGCAACAAGGCTTAGGTTTTACAGCGTTTGAGGCGGGCATGGTGGGTATTCCCTCGGCGCTGTTGTCAGCTTACTCTGCCCATTGGGCGGGTAAACGGGTCAACGCCTACGGGCGTAAAATTGTGATTGGTGGCTTGGCTTTTGCGATATTTGGCATGCTATCTAGCGTTGCAGTGGTGTTGTTGCATGACGCTGCAGGCTTAAGTATTTGGTGGTTATTGCTGTCTTTAGCTTTCTTTGGTTTAGGGCAGGGCTCTGTGGTCAGTCCCAACCAAGCGCTTACTTTAGCTGAGGTGCCACTGACTTATGCCGGCAGCTCAGGCGCCATTGTGCAAACAGGGCAGCGCATTGGGACTTCCGTGGGTATTGCGGTGATTACTGCGATTGTATTTGCGGTGCGCCCTTACACGTCCTGGGCGATTGCCGTCAGCGTTGGCTTGCTGAGCGTGACACTGGTGATCGTCTTTGCCTTATTGATGGCCATTAAAGACCTGCGCGATCGCCGCACGCTCAAGCTCGAATAAGTCCATCACACTTCAGATATACAGGCTGCAGGCAGAGTTGCTCAACTGTGCCTGCAGCGTGCTTTTTACCCAGTCCTTAGATCTGCGGGGGAGTCGTACCTACGGCATACAATTGCCACTGTAAGTCACCTTGCTCTGCTCACCTGAAAAGTCGATGATTTTCACTGAGTTGATGGTGAAAGAGCTTTTGTTGATCAACCACTGGCCCTCGTCTGTTTTTTCAAAACCATCCAGATAATAGCCACCCAG
This sequence comes from Gammaproteobacteria bacterium, assembly GCA_012800475.1. Classification (GTDB taxonomy): domain Bacteria; phylum Pseudomonadota; class Gammaproteobacteria; order Pseudomonadales; family Pseudomonadaceae; genus Denitrificimonas. The sequence continues at coordinate 4,789 of JAAZJF010000003.1, read as the reverse complement.
TTCAATACTGTGTTTGTCTTGGGTGTTTAGGCTTTGAAAGCGCATATTGATTTTGGTTTGTGCGCTGTTTTCGGTCAGTTCAAGGAAAATAGGGTTTTGCGCATGGTGCATATCAACGATGTGGGGGTGGCAGCCCAGTTCAATGAATATGTCGACAAAATCCTCGCGCGTCGTAAATTGACCGATATGGCCAAAATTAATATCCACTGGGCCTGGCGCAAAGCATTGCGTCACTTGCTCGGGTTGTTTTTCATCGCAGGCATTGAGGTAGCGGTGTTTAAGTTCAAGAATAGCGTGCTTGTCTTCCAGTGTTTGTAGGCGTTGTTCGATGCTTTGGGTGTTATTCATGCTCAACCTTTTTTTGTGATTGTTGTGAGGGATTGGCCTTGATGCTAACGCTTTCGCGATGAATTTCAATCGAAAAGCAGCGGGCAATCACTGGCCATTGCAGTTTGATCTCTACTGCGTCAGTCTATTTGTTGACAATGACATGACGGTGTTGACACAACATCGCCTATTTAGATGAGGTTCACAATGCAGCAACAACAAAAACAAGTCGCTATTGTTACCGGAGCCAGCCGTGGTGCGGGGCGTGGTATTGCTTTAGCTTTAGCCAAAAAAGGCATGGTGGTGTATGTCACAGGGCGCAGCACTGAAGTGGGTAGCGCGCTGGGTTGGGATGGTTCGGTGTTGCCAGGCACGGTCTATGCGACAGCTGAAGAAGTGACTCAAGTCGGTGGTACGGGTATTGCGGTGATTTGCGATCACAGTGACGATGCGCAAACTGCAGCATTATTTGCTCAAGTGGAGCGCGAGCAAGGCCGTTTGGATATTTTGGTAAATAATGCCGCCTTTATTCATGGGCAATTGATTGAGCAAAAACCCTTTTGGGAGAAAGAAATTGATGCCTGCAAAATTCTAGATGTGGGCCTGCGCTCGGCGTATGTGGCCAGTTGGCATGCAGCTAAAATCATGGTGCGCCAAGGCCAGGGCTTGATTATGTTTGGCTCATCTTTTGGTGCCAGTTGTTATATGCATGGCCCAGCTTATGGTGCACAGAAAGCTGGGATTGATAAGCTGGCGCATGATATGGCAGTCGATTTTAAAGACACTGGCGTGCGCACCATATCAATTTGGATGGGGCCTTTGCTGACCGAACGTTCTGCGCTGGCCACCGATGCCAGTGCCGATGAGCAGTACGAGCAGTTTATGGCTACGGCAGAATCACCCGAGTTTATCGGTAATATTATTTACGCCATCGCCAATGACCCTCAAGGTGCTGAGTTAAGCGGGCAGACCGTGATCGCAGCTGAAATTGCACAACGCTTTAATATCACCGACAGAGACGGCCTACAGCCACCTTCATATCGTGAGATGCTGGGCTCGCCAAGCGCACCAAATCCTGCAGTGATTTACTAAGAGGTTTGTTACAGCAGCATAAGGCGCTCGCAGTGTTTGACTGCAGCGTCTTATGCTGGAGGGCTGTGTTTGTGCAGTAAAATATCACAGCTGTAAAGCTGCAACACTAACGATTAAGATGTACTTTGGATGACTGGGCATGTCTGTGCTGCAGTTGGGGGTTGATGCTAAATAACATGCCTAATTTCTTATAGGCTTAATTTTTTTGTAATGCAAATGATCAGGACAAGTGGTTAGTTGAAGGGGTTGATGCTGCTACACAAGTGTGCTTAAACCAGCAAAGGTTAAAATGCTCAACGGAAGCTCAAGGCAAAGGTTCTCAAGCAAACCCTTTGTGTACACCTTGTATCTTTCTGATTTATCAGTACAATACGCCCACACCAAATCTTGGTGTTCTTGTTATGGCGACCCTGTCGGTCCCCTCGCAACGATTAGCCGTCAACCTGGTCAGGCCTGGAAGGGAGCAGCCACAGCGGTGACATTGTGTGCCGGGGTGTGGCTGGCAGTGGTTGCCACCTAATCTGCTACATTCCTTATATTTCCATGTTAAATACCAAATAAAGCCCATCCCAACGCTGTGTTGTGGGTGCAATTTTTGCTGTGCTCCGTTAGCATGTACACCTGTTTTTCTGCTGGTCTTTGCTTGCTATGAGTTATCAGGTTTTAGCCCGTAAGTGGCGCCCGCGTTCCTTTCGTGAAATGGTTGGGCAAACCCACGTTTTAAAAGCCTTGATCAATGCCCTTGATCATCAGCGTTTGCACCATGCTTACTTATTTACGGGTACGCGTGGTGTGGGTAAAACCACCATTGCACGGATTATGGCCAAGTGTCTCAATTGCGAGCAAGGGATCAGCTCCACACCGTGCGGTGAGTGCTCGGTGTGCCGAGAGATTGATGAGGGTCGTTTTGTTGATCTGATTGAAGTCGATGCGGCGAGTAAAACCAAGGTTGAAGACACCCGTGAAATGCTCGATAACGTGCAATATATGCCGACGCGCGGGCGTTATAAGGTCTACCTGATTGACGAAGTGCATATGCTGTCCACCAGCTCTTTCAACGCTTTGTTGAAAACTCTGGAAGAGCCGCCGCCTTACGTTAAATTCTTATTGGCCACCACCGATCCGCAAAAGTTACCGGCAACGGTTTTATCGCGCTGCTTGCAGTTCTCTTTGAAGAATATGCCGCCTGAGCCGATTGTGGGGCACTTGCAGAATGTCTTAACCAGCGAAAATATTCCCTTTGAAGATGATGCGCTCTGGCTATTAGGCCGCGCCGCCGATGGCTCAATGCGCGATGCCATGAGCCTGACGGATCAGGCCGTGTCTTTCGGCGATGGCCGTGTCATGGCCGAAGATGTGCGCGCTATGTTGGGCACTATGGATCAAGGGCAGATTTATGGTGTGCTCAAAGCCTTGATTGCCGGTGATGCGCGCGGTGCGTTAAGTGCGGTAGCGCATTTGGCTGAGCACGGTCCGGACTGGGCGGGCGTGCTGGCGGAAATCCTCAATGCCTTGCACCGCATTGCTATCGCGCAGTTGATGCCGGACGCTATTGATAACGGGCAGGGTGATCGTGAGCAAGTCTTAGAGCTTGCCCAGCAATTACCACCTGAAGATGTGCAGTTCTACTATCAGTTAGGTTTGATTGGGCGCCGCGATTTACCTTTAGCGCCTGATCCGCGTGATGGTTTTGAAATGGTGTTGCTGCGGATGTTGGCGTTTCGTCCGGCCAATTTACCGGGCACACCGCCGGCGACGCCAGTGCTGCAAGATCAAACATCGCAGCCAGCCACAATACAGTCAGAACCCTCAGCTACGACTCAAGCGCAGACCGCTGACGCTATGGCGCAACCCAGTACGGCACAGATCACTGCGCCTGCAGCGGCAGTGCGTGAGCCTGAAGCGACTATCACTGCAGCGTCGATCACGCCTGTCGAGCCAACAGCGCCCGCAGCTGAAGAGGTTCATGCGCCTTGGGAAGAACCGTTAGAAAATACAGCTCCCAATGAGAACTCAGCATCGCTGGCCACTGTCGCAGAGGCTGTAACGCCACCGACCGAGGCCGAGCAGGCAAGCACACCGGCTCACATATCGCCTGAGGTTCAGAGCGTGCCGTCACAAACACAGACCGTTGCGAGCAACAATGCAACGCAGGCAGCCGCGCCTGCAGCACCAGCAACGCAAGATGAGCACGCCGAGCCCAATTATGAGCAGGAATATGGCCAAGCCTTTGCCGCGCACGATGATGACGACGATGCCTATTTAGACACCAGCAGTTTTCAAGAGTATGCCGACTTGTCCAGTGTCAGCGGGCATGATGCGCCGTCTGCACAGACCAACAATGATGGCGTTGATCTGCAACCGCATATTCCAGTGGCCTCAGGCTTGGCAGCGCAATGGCAAACATTTTACTCAGGGTTGAATTTGGGCGGAATGACCTCAAGTATTGCAGCGAACACGGTGTTAATTGAAAAAAACGCCAACAGATGGTTATTGCACCTGGACCCCAATCACAGTGCGTTATTTAACAGCACTCAGTTACAGCGTATTAATGCGGCGATTAACCAGCAGTTGGATGCGCCCATTGAGTTACACATTGAGCAGCATGTGCTGGATCAAGAGTCACCGGCTTTAGCATTGCTGCGTAAAAATGCAAAACGACAGCAAGAAGCAGAAGATGCAATCCATGCAGATCCTGTTGTCTTGCAGTTGATTGACACCTTTGGCGCGCAAATCAGTGCCAATAGTATTGAACCCATCGACTCGCAAATGTAAGGAATTTTCTATGAAAGGTGGTATGGCTGGCCTGATGAAACAGGCTCAACAAATGCAAGAAAAAATGCAAAAGATGCAAGAAGAACTGGCCAATGCTGAAGTCACAGGTCAATCCGGTGCGGGCTTGGTGAGTATTGTGATGACGGGTCGTCATGATGTGCGTCGCGTCAATATCGATGACAGCTTGTTGCAAGAAGATAAAGAAATACTTGAAGACTTAATCGCTGCCGCGGTGAATGATGCTGTGCGTAAAATTGAACAAAACAGCCAAAGCAGTATGGCCAGTATGACCGATGGCATGCAATTGCCACCGGGTTTTAAAATGCCATTCTAAGCATTTAACCCACAGGTACTCGGCTTGAGTGTCTGTGGGTTTGCTGTAGCGCTGAGTAATCAGTGCGAGAGCGAATCCTTTCTTTTTCCTGACTCAGTGTGCACAAACCTTATGTCGTTCAGTCCTTTAATACGTCAATTGATTGATGCATTTCGCGTGTTGCCTGGTGTCGGGCAAAAAACCGCGCAGCGCATGGCCTTACAACTGTTAGAGCGTGACCGCAGTGGTGGTCAGCGTTTGTCGCAGGCGATCAGCCAGGCG
>JAAZJF010000215.1 GCA_012800475.1 Gammaproteobacteria bacterium | reverse complement strand
TTACTGCGCGCCTTACAAGAAAAAGCCATTCGCCCCATCGGCAGCCAACATGAACAACTGGTGGATGTACGTATTCTTAGTGCCACACACAAGAACTTGGCTCAAGAAGTGGCCAATGAGCGTTTTCGCCAAGATTTATATTACCGCCTCAATGTCATTGAACTGAACGTCCCTGCGCTGCGCGAGCGTCCAGAAGATTTAGCGGTGCTCAGCACAGCCATTCTCAAACGCCTGAGTGCCGATACAGCAGCGGCCTACTTGCACCCCGATGCGTTGCTCAGATTGCAAAGCTACAGCTTCCCAGGAAACGTACGCGAGCTGGAGAATATACTCGAGCGCGCTTACACCTTGGCTGAAGGTGAGTGTATTCAGGCGCATGATTTGCATTTTCAGCAGGCCACACTGCAGCCTAGTGAACAGCCGGCCACATCGCCTGCCCTCGCACACCCAGCCCCAACCACCTCTCCTGCATTTGAACAGGTTGATAATTTAGAGGGCCATCTTGAAGAGGTGGAGCGCAAACTGATCACCCAAGCCCTTGAAGAAACCCGCTGGAATCGTACGGCTGCAGCAGAGCGTTTAGGTTTAAGCTTTCGCTCATTGCGCTACCGCCTCAAAAAACTGGGTATTGATTAATAAATCGCTGCTTATTGTATTTTTAATTTGGAGATCGGCATGGCCGAACATGACTTTCGTTACACCCTGCTCAACCCTCAACATACGCTAACTGAGTGCCGAGCGATTGCACCGGGACAATATCAAGTCACCGGCCAAGGTGGCTCAATTAAAACCGGCGATACCTTACAGGTCACGCTGAAAGGCAGTAAAACCCTCAGTATGCGCCTGCACGTTAGCAAAGTCCGCCACCTGATTAACCCACCCGGCCAGTGGACTGCAGTGGCCACAGGCCCTGTTTTTAAAGAGCTAGCGATCCATAACTGGCAGGTGCAATGTGATGGCTGCAATAGCCTATTGGCTTTAGAGTTTGCCGTGGATGCCAGCCTCGGCAATGCCGCAAAACACACCGCCGCCGAGCAACGCTTAGTTGAGCTGGGCTGGAGTGAACGTGATGGCCGTCATTTATGCCGCGCTTGCACAGCCTCTGAAGCTTAGTTTTAAGGACTTATATCTATGAAAAAAACACTGATCATCACGGCCGCAGCAGCATTAACTGCGTGCAGCAATGTGCCTGCCCCACAACTGCAGAGCATACAAAACTATCAAGTGGAATGGATTGGCGAGCGCCCACTGATTGACAGCAGCATGCTGACCTTGACGTTACTCGATTCCAATCGCGCGTCAGGTATGGCTGGCTGTAATACATGGACTGCCGAGTATCAACTCAAGGACGATCACTTTAGCCTAGACAGTATTGCCACCACGCGAAAGCTGTGTGCACCAGCCTTGATGGAGCAAGAGCAGCGTTTTTTAGCTGCATTAGCTGAGGTACAGCGCTGGGAGTTTGCTGAGCACCAACAGTTGTTGTTATGGCCAGCCCAAGGTGCGCCAATTAAACTGTGGCCCACTGAGCAGTCAGATCAGCATTAATATCGTTTAACCTGGTGCTGTGCGCCACACTGCACAGTTGAGCCACAGCACGACTGGCCCCTATTGATTATTGTTTTAATTGTCGGAGTTCACATGCACAACACGCCCAGCACGGGTTTATTAGATTTCTTAAAAAACTCACCGAGCCCTTTTCATGCAACGCAGAGCATGTGTGCAGCCTTGCAAGCTGCAGGTTATCAAGCTTTAGATGAGCGTGAAACATGGCAGCTCGAACCACAGGGGCGCTATTATGTCACCCGCAATGACTCCTCAATTGTAGCGATTCAATTGGGTGAATCTGATCCAGTTGAGCACGGTATACGTATGGTCGGCGCGCACACCGACAGCCCCTGCCTCAAAGTCAAACCCCAACCCGAGCTCTCTAAGCACAGCTACTGGCAACTCGGTGTTGAGGTCTACGGTGGTGTCTTGCTGAGCCCCTGGTTTGACCGTGATTTATCTTTAGCTGGCCGCGTGACTTTTCAGTCGGATGGCCAGTTACACAGCCGTTTAATTGATTTCAAACATGCCATTGCGACCATCCCAAGCTTGGCCATTCACCTTAACCGTGAAGCCAATAGCGGCTGGACCATTAACCCGCAAACTGAGCTCCCTCCTATTCTTGCGCAGGTGCACGGTGATGATCATCCTGATTTGCGTGCCCTCTTGGCTCAGCAATTGCTAGATGAACATGGCTTAAGTGATATCAATATTTTGGATTATGAGCTGTGTTTCTATGACAGCCAGCCAGCGGCCTTAATCGGCCTGCAGCGCGATTTTATCGCCGGTGCGCGCTTGGATAATCTACTCTCCTGCTATGCCGGTTTAGAAGCCTTGCTCAAGAGTGATTCGCAGCACACCCACGTATTGGTCTGCACTGATCACGAAGAAGTGGGCTCCAATTCAGCTTGCGGAGCAGATGGTCCATTTTTAGAACAAGTGCTGCGCCGTGTTTTAGGCTCGCAAGAAGCCTTTGTGCGCTGCATACAGCACTCATTGCTTATTTCAGCAGATAACGCGCACGGTATTCACCCCAACTATGCCGACAAGCATGATGGCAACCATGGCCCTTTACTCAATCAAGGCCCGGTGATCAAGATCAATGCCAACCAACGCTATGCCACTAACAGTGAAACCTCCAGCTTCTTTAAGTTGCTGTGCGCGGCCGTTGATGTGCCGGTGCAAAGCTTTGTTACGCGCACTGACTTAGGCTGCGGGTCCACCATTGGCCCTATTACGGCAAGTCAATTAGGTATTCAGACCATTGATATTGGTGTCCCCACCTTTGCCATGCACTCAATTCGCGAACTGGCTGGCAGTGAGGATTTGGGCTATTTAATCAAAGTATTGCAGGCGTTTTATAACAGTCCAAAGTTGCCATAACGGCCGCTGATTGTCTTGCTCATATATGATTGAGGCATAAAAAAACCCAGCCTAAGCTGGGTTTTTTAACACGTCTAAACTCAGTTACCGTAGACAGGGAACTTCGCACAAACTGTTTTTACTTTGGCACGTACCGCGTCAATCACGGACGTATCGCCCATGTTGTCGAGGATATCGCAAATCCAACCCGCCAACTCACCGCACTCTGCTTCTGTAAAGCCGCGCGTGGTGACTGCTGGTGTACCAATACGTAGACCTGAAGTAACGAAAGGTGAACGTGGATCGTTCGGTACGGAGTTTTTGTTGACAGTGATAAAGGCTTCACCTAAAGCTGCATCTGCATCTTTACCAGTGATTTCTTGCTTAATCAGTGACACGAGGAACAGGTGGTTAAAGGTACCGCCTGATACCACATCAAAGCCACGCTCAATAAACACATTGGCCATGGTTTGTGCGTTTTTGATCACTTGTTCTTGGTACGTCTTAAACTCAGGCTGCAATGCTTCTTTAAAGCAAATCGCTTTACCTGCAATCACGTGCTCAAGTGGACCACCTTGAGTACCTGGGAATACGGCCGAGTTGAGTTTTTTCTCAATGGCTTCGTTAGCACGCGCCAAGATCAAGCCGCCACGTGGACCGCGTAATGTTTTGTGCGTAGTCGTGGTGACAACGTCAGCGTACGGCACTGGGTTGGGGTACACACCGGCAGCAACCAAACCGGCAACGTGCGCCATATCCACAAACAAGTAGGCACCGACTTTGTCAGCGATTTCACGGAAGCGTGGGAAGTCTAGAACCTGTGAGTAGGCTGAGAAACCGGCTACGATCATTTTTGGTTTGTGCTCTAAAGCCAAACGCTCAACTTCGTCGTAGTCAATTAAACCTGCTTCATTAATGCCGTACTGAATGGCATTGTAAAGTTTACCTGAGGAGCTGACGCTCGCACCGTGAGTCAAGTGACCACCGTGCGCCAAGCTCATACCCAAGATGGTGTCACCACCTTCAAGCAATGCTAAATATACCGCAGCATTAGCTTGTGATCCGGCATGGGGCTGTACGTTGGCGTAATCAGCACCGAACAGTTCTTTAGCACGATCAATGGCTAACTGTTCAATGATATCGACGTACTCGCAACCACCGTAGTAGCGCTTTCCTGGGTAGCCTTCGGCGTATTTATTGGTCAGCACAGAACCTTGTGCCTCCATTACCGCAGGGCTAGTGTAGTTTTCTGACGCAATCAGCTCAATGTGCTCTTCTTGGCGTTGGGCTTCTTTCTCCATCGCGTCAAAAAGTTCGGCGTCATATCGGGCAATAGTCAAATCACGGCTGAACATAGCGGTCCTCATGGAATCAACAAGGCTAATAAAAAATATAAGTTAAGTATTCTACAGTATCTAAACGG
>JAAZJF010000214.1 GCA_012800475.1 Gammaproteobacteria bacterium | reverse complement strand
TAAATTGAACTGGCTTCACGCCGAACTCCTGGACGATTTAACAGTGTAAGGCACTACAATGATTGACGTGCGTAGCGCTCAAGACCGAGGACTAAAGCAACACCACAAAACATCAAAAGAATGGCAGGCACCAGCTGTGCATGGGTTTGTAAGACATCAGCATACTGCCACGGTAAAATATTTTCTTGTAATAGAGGCACTTCAACACCTTGACTGTTGGTACGCCACGTCAAGGTGTGCTTCCACGGCCACACTTTATTCAGCGAGCCAAACATAATACCTGTTAATAAGGCTAAGGTCAGGTCTCTCCAGCACTCTAATGCAAAGCGTAAGAACCGCGAAAAAGCTAATAAACCGCAGATACAACCCGCGGCAAAGACCCACAATACGCCCAAGTCCAGCTGTTTCACTGCCATCAATACTGTGGGGTAGAGCCCCATCAAGAGCAAAATAAAACTGCCAGAAATACCGGGCAAAATCATTGCACAAATTGCAATCGCCCCAGCAAAAAACAGGCTCACTGGATCATCCCCCCAGTCTAGGGGCGACGCCACGGTAATCCACCATGCAAAACCGACGCCCAAAGCAAAGGTCAGCCAGCGCGTCCAATGCCACCGTTGAATATCGCGCGCCACCACATAACACGACACTAGAATCAAGCCAAAAAAGAATGACCATAGCGCAATCGGCTGCGTCTCTAAGAGCCAAGTAATCACGCGTGCCAAGCTCAGGATGCTAAATATCACACCGCTAAACAACACCAGTAAAAAGTTCATATGTGCCAACTGCCACGCCTGCTTGACGTGGCCTTTTAACAACAGCAGTGCCGCTTCTGGAATACTGGATAATGCCTGTAACAGCTGATCATAAATACCTGTAATAAACGCGACTGTACCGCCAGATACACCCGGCACCACATCAGCAGCGCCCATGGCTAACCCTTTAACAAACAATACGGCTTTATTTTTCATGCTAAGGTTCCAGCTAGTAAAGGTACAAAGCGCACATCATTTAATGTGTGATGCACATATCTGTTTTTTTCACGGATGATCAATAATAATTTTTGCTGATCATCTTCACCTACAGGGATCACTAAGCGTCCACCGATCGCCAGTTGCTCCAGCAAGGCCTGCGGTACTTTTTTAGCGCCCGCGGTGACAATAATCCCCTGATAGGGTGCCAGTGCTTTCCAGCCTTCCCAACCATCGCACCAGCGGTACAACACATTGCGCACATTCAGCTCTGCTAGACGTTCTTGCGCACGCTCCTGCAAGGATTGGATGCGCTCAACCGAAAACACACGACCAACCAACTGCGCTAACACAGCCGTTTGATAACCGCAGCCCGTTCCCACTTCCAGCACCTTATCAAGAGGGCCGTCCGCCAGCAGCAACTGTGTCATATAAGCAACAATATGGGGCTGCGAAATTGTTTGATTACTGCCAATGGGTAGCGCGGTGTCTTCGTAGGCGCGATGCGCTAAAGCTTCATCAACAAACAAATGCCGTGGCGTGCTGCGCATCACCTCTAACACCTGCTCATCAGTGATTCCATCGTCACGCAAACGTTGAATCAAACGTTCGCGCGTGCGTTGCGAGGTCATACCAATGCCTAGGCGCTGCAAATCATCCAGCTGATAACTCACATCACACCCTCCAGCCAATGTTTGACATTATCCATCTGCGCATGAAATGTGCGATCCAACTGCAACGGCGTAATGGACACATAGCCTTGCGACACCGCATGAAAATCAGTGCCCTCTTCACCGTCTTCAACTTCACCCACAGAGGCCAACCAGTAACATTTTTTACCACGCGGGTTAATGGTCAGCACAGGGGCAGCAGCCCGCGCACGATGCCCTAACCGAGTGAGCTGAATACCTTTAATTTCATTTAAGGGTAAGTCAGGCACATTGACATTAAATACGGTACGCGCAGGCACAGACACATCCGCATGGGATTCAAGCAAACGCCGTGCAAACCATGCTGCGGTCGGTAAGTTGTGTGTTTGGCGTGATAACAATGAAAATGCGAATGAAGGGCGCTGTAAAAAACGCCCTTCAAGCGCCGCCGCAACAGTACCAGAATACAGGACATCGTCACCCAGATTAGCGCCGAAATTAATCCCTGAAACCACCATATCCATAGGCTCAGGCAGTAAACCATGCAGACCTAAATGGACACAGTCTGTGGGGGTACCATTGACGCTGATATAGCCATTGCTTAATGTCTGTGGATGCAAAGGTCGATCCAAGGTTAAGGAGCTGCTGGCACCGCTACAATCTTGCTCAGGAGCAATAATGGTGCAGTCAGCATAATCACTTAACGCGCCATGCAATGCCGATAAACCTGGAGAGCTCACACCATCATCATTAGCAATTAAAATTCGCACGCCTGTACTGCCTCAGTCACTGATAAAAGTTCAACCAATTCACGTAACACCACAGTGGCAAAACAGCCCGGTGGCAAAACAAACTGCACTTGCAAGCATTCAGGCGTGACAAATGTCCAACGCAAATCCTGCACGGGCAATCGCAAAATACGCCGCTCTTGCTCTAACTTAGCTCGCACCAACCAGCTACACAACTCAGGCCAACTCGCTGCTACAGCTTGCTCATCGGCTCGAGTTTGCCCTTGACTGACCAACTCACCATCACCCCATAAGGGACCAGTGGGATGCACATCCAGTTGCGCTAAACGCGGATCATCACACTCATCCACTCCAGCTAAAAAATAACTGCGGCTGCCGCTAAAGGCTAAAACATCACCCACCTGCGCTACATTCCAACTGGCATTGCGCACCCGTTGCGCCAATACACGGTTAAACACTGCACTGCGCCCTGTAGATAACAGACGCGAACGTAAATTACGCTGCACAGGGAGCTCATTACGCTGCGCGTATTCCTGCGCACCCAGTAGGTTATTACCGTTTTCACCAAAACGCTGCAGACCAAAATAATTAGGCACGCCTTGCGCTGCAATGATCTGCAAGCGTTTTTCTAAACTCGCGTGATCAGCTTTAAGATCCGTTAAACGGATGGTAAAGCCATTGGCTGAGTGAGCACCGCGCTGCAACTTACGGCTGTGACGTTGCTGATCTAAAATATGTAGATCTTCACCTTCAGCAGCCTGTAATTGTGGATCATCTTTACCTGGCAAATGAATACTAAACCATTGGCGAGTTAAAGCCTGTCGATCTTTGAGCCCTGCATAACTGATCTGGCGTAAAGAAACACCCGCCGCTTTAGCTAAACGCCGTGCGGCCTCTTCAGTATTGAGCATGCGCTTTTCCACCCATAACCACAGGTGCTCACCACTGCCCGATAACGCAATATCCAGCACTTCATCCACTTGGAAATCTTCAGCGCTGGCTTTGAGTTGCGCACTGCCGCAGGGCGGACCCCAAGCCAAAGGACCCAATAATTCAAGCTCGTTCATGCTTTCACCAGCATCACCACAGCGTGCGCAGCGATACCTTCTTCACGCCCGACAAAACCTAAACTTTCTGTGGTGGTCGCTTTGACATTGACTTGATCGAGTTCAAGCTGCAAATCAGCCGCTATATGCGTGCGCATCGCATGAATATGAGGTGCCATTTTAGGTGCTTGCGCCAGCAGTGTAGTATCAACATTCGCCACTGCCCAACCCGCGTGCTGCAGTAAAGCGACAACCTTGCGTAGCAGTACTCGGCTGTCAGCACCTTGATAAGCCGGATCTGTATCAGGAAAATGCTGACCAATATCACCCAGTGCCGCCGCACCTAAGAGCGCATCAGTCAGCGCATGCAGTAAAACGTCACCATCAGAGTGAGCGACAAAGCTTTGATGGTGAGCAATACGTACACCGCCCAAGGTAATAAAATCACCTGTTTGAAAACGGTGTACATCATAGCCATGACCTATACGCATGCTGTTACCTATCGTTTAAAATAGGCAGCATTCTACACGGTATTCACTCTGCAGACCTGAACTGCCTGTAATTCTCATCGCTGATTTAAGCTGATAATGCTTGCGCATGAAAACGCAAATGCTCATCAATAAAGCTGGCGATAAAATAGTAGCTGTGATCGTAACCCGGCTGCAGGCGCAATGTCAGTGGATACTTTGCCTGCTCAGCCGCAACTTCTAAGGCTGCAGGTTTAAGCTGCTCCACTAAAAAGCTATCGGCCTCACCTTGATCAATCAACATGGGCAGATGTTGTGTGGCCTGAGCCATTAAAGCACTGGCATCCCACTCCATCCATGTCTCGCGCTGCGTACCTAAGTAATTGGAAAACGCTTTTTCACCCCAAGGGCACTGACTGGGTTGTGTAATGGGCGCAAACGCCGACACAGATTGATAACGCTCGGGCTCACGCAACGCAGCAATTAATGCGCCATGCCCGCCCATCGAGTGACCACTGATACTGCGCTTATCCGACACCGGCAAATGCTTCTCAATCAATGCTGGCAGCTCATGCACAACATAATCGTACATTTTATAATGTGTCGACCACGGTGCTTGCGTGGCGTTAATGTAAAAGCCAGCTCCCAAACCAAAATCCCACGCACCTTCTGCATCGTCCGGTACGTCAGCACCACGCGGGCTGGTATCAGGTGCAACAATAATCAAACCCAACTCAGCAGCCATTTTTAAGGCGCCTGCTTTTTGCATAAAGTTTTCATCGGTGCAGGTTAACCCTGATAACCAGTACAACACGGGCAAAGGCTGACCTAATTCAACCTGCGGGGGCAAGTACACTGCAAACTGCATACTGCAATTGAGCGCCTGAGATTGATGTTGATAGCGCACATGTTGGCCGCCAAAGACTTTTTGCGATGATAATTGTTGTAACGACATCCTGACCTCCAAAGACAAGCGCTCAGGCCAGCGCTTAATAAGAGTGCCAACCTGAGCATTTGTGGTTGTTGATTAAAAATGAATAACGCTACGAATACTCTTACCTTCGTGCATCAAATCAAAGGCTGTATTGATATCTTCTAAACCCATGGTGTGAGTAATAAAGGTATCCAGTGGGATTTCACCGCTTTGTGCTTTAGCGACATAACCGGGTAATTCTGTACGGCCTTTGACGCCACCAAAAGCACTGCCGCGCCACACCCGACCCGTCACTAATTGGAATGGCCGCGTACTGATTTCTTGACCGGCGCCCGCTACACCAATAATCACCGACTCACCCCAGCCCTTATGGCTGCACTCCAAATCAGCACGCATCAACTGCACATTGCCCACGCACTCAAAGGAATAATCCACACCACCATCAGTCATCTCAACGATCACCTCTTGGATGGGCTTATCAAAATC
>JAAZJF010000213.1 GCA_012800475.1 Gammaproteobacteria bacterium | reverse complement strand
TCGTTTTAGGGGTTTATCGCTGCATAGGTATACAATGCAGCGCAGATCGAAGCTGAAGTGCAGCGTATCGCTGATGAAATCGATGCGCGTGCATTTGAGCTTGCAGAGCAACACACGTTAAATTTTTGTTAACCGGCTGGGTATTGTATTGTTTAGTGAACTTGTTTTTGAAGAAGGGTTGACCAAAGTGGATGCACAATTGGATGTGATCTTTGTACCAACCGATGAGCTGGTGGTTGAGGCGATGCTGAAAATGGCTGCCGTAACCAAGGATGATATTCTTTATGACCTAGGTTGTGGTGATGGCCGTATTGTCGTGGCTGCCGCCATGGAGCGTGGTGCACGGGCGATCGGAGTTGATATGGATCCGCGTCGTATTGCTGAAGCGAATGCACTGGCTCAAGCCATCAGCGTGGAAGACCGTGTCACCTTTATGCAAGAAGATTTGCTGACAGTCGACTTCAGTGATGCCACTGTGGTGACTTTGTATTTGCTGCCTTCATTAAATGTGAAGTTAAAGGCACGTATTTTAAGTGAGCTGCAACCGGGTACGCGTATTATTGCGCATGCTTTTAATATGGGCCGCTGGCAGCCGGATGCAAAGCGCGCGATGGGCGGTGTGTATTTATACAAATGGGTGGTACCCGCACCTTTGCAAGGCACGTGGGAGTGGCTTGGCGATGAAGGGCAAGTGTACCGCGTTGTTTTGGATCAAACCTTTCAAATGCTCAGCGGCCAAGCATGGATTGATGGCGAGCAGGTGGAGCTGGTGGAAGCAAAAGTGCTGGGTCGACGCGTGCGCTTAGTGATTCAAACGCGCGTGACTCAGGCTGCTGAAGTGTTTATGTCTGATTATCAGGATGGTACTTTGCTGCCCGCGGTGGACAGTAAGCAAGTCTCGGTGGGTGTGCGCTTAGCGGTGTAATGTTGCGCAACTGATGTGCTTGACTGATGAGTAAGCCGAACTCAAATTGCTGTGAGTTCGGCTGTAGGCTTTCAGTGTTAAAAGGTTGCGCAATGGCCGCCGGCCGGCGCTTGGCCTGAACCGATCGCAATAATGGGTGCTTCAAGGCGCAAGTTAACGGGTTGCGCGCTGTGCCAGTCCCACACAAAGAAACCAACCAAGAGTGTCCAAAACACTACAATACGTAATTTATTCATCTTAATATCCAAAGTAACGGCGCACACGTACACCAATCAATGAGCCTAAAAAGGCCATGACCACCCAAATCCAGCCGTGAATACTGCCTGTTGAAATCCCACTGACCATCGCGCCAACGTTACAGCCAAAGGCTAAGCGTGAACTGTAGCCCAGTAAAAAGCCCGCGATAATGCCAACAATCCATTGCTGGGTATTGAGCTTATTGGATTCGCCACTTTTCTTGCGTGAGAAAATCCATAAGGCACCGGCTAAAATACCGATATTGGTAATGGAGGTCAGGTCTAAAAATACCGATTGCTCGAGCGCTGTAGCGTTGACGGACTGACTCCAAAAGGCGTTGGTGGTGGGGTCAAACAGATTGCCTGCTTGTGCAATTTTCGCCGCCCATAAACCAAAGCCATACACCACACCCCAAGGTTTACCGGCAATCACTAAGATCAACACAGCCAGTACGGCGATCAGTACGGCGCCGATGATCAGTTTTTTATTAAATAGGGTGTGCGCTACAGCACTGTTTCTTGACCACCACCATGCGGCTAAACCAGTCAGTAGCAAGCCCAAGTAGGTTAGACCCAGTGCGCCACCTAGGCCCACTTCTTCAACTAAGCCCACCGGCTCTAAGTGACCTAAGTCCAGCCACCAGCCTAGGTGGGCTGAGCCTAAAAAACTACCTAAAGCAAAAACAGGCAAAATCGCCATATTTAACGGAATGCCTAAGCCCGCTTTATAGAGTGTGCCTGAGCCACAGCCGTCAGCAATTTGCATAGCGCCACCAAAGACTAAAGCACCCACCAGCAAGCTGATACTCGGTGGGCCTAATGCAGCGCTCAGCTCCGTTGGGAAGCTGGCCAGTAACGGCATGGAGAGCGCAGCAGCAATAGCCAAGAGCAGTATCTGTGCAAAGACACCGCTGGCATCGCGCTTTTCAATCAGGTTGCGCCAGCCGGTGGTGAAACCAAAGCGTGCACCGGCTAAGACAGTACCCAGCCCGATACCGACAATAAATAATAAGCTTTGGCGTACCGAGACAAACCAAAATAAAAATGCGGTAAACACTGCGAAGACCGCAGCGAGCGCTAAACGATTGTTCATGTTATTTGTTCACCAGTTGAGAAAACTTGGACTTGATTTGTTCTAAGCGACTGGGCGTATTGTCCATCGGCAAGCTTGATTTTTCTTGCGTCCATTCGGCCAGTGAGGCGGGGTAGAGGCGCACATCTTTAAGCTCAGCAAGCTCTGACAAAACAAACCAGTTGGTGGCGGCCCAGTGCCCTGTATTACAAAAAGAAACAGTCTCTTGGGCTTGATCGAGCTCTTGCTCTTGAACTAAGCGCTTGATCTGGGCAACAGGTCGTATGCGCGTGTCATTGTTATTGAACCACTGCCCAAATGGCAGGCTTTGTGCCGTGGCAATGGTGCCGCTGGTGCTGGCTGTGGGTGCTTTGACTTGGCCTTGGTAAAAAATCGGTGGGCGCGCATCCAAGAGTTGATAGCGGGTATCGTGCTGAGTGATTTTATCCAAGAGCTCGTCTTTAAAAATCACCAGTTTGGGGTTGCCTTGTACGCTAACTTGGCTGCTCTGCACCGTTGAAACCTGCGTTGTGGTAGGTTGCTCCCATTGCTGTAAGCCTCCGTTGAGGATACTTAAGTCGCTAAAACCTAAATACTTGAGCGTCCAGTACACGCGTGCTGCAGCACCAAAATCAGTTTCATCGACACCACTGGAATACACAACAATAGGTTGCTCTTGAGTCAGCCCCAGTTTGCGTACCAGTTGTTGAAAGTAGGCATCATTTTCCAGTTGTCCAGGATTGTTAGCTGGACCACGCCACTGCCCATAGGGCGCCGAAACTGCGTGGGCAATATGCCCTTTGGCATAGTCTTCGGGAGCGCGGATATCAATGATCTGTAACTGCGGGCGTGCGCTGATCGCTTCAGCCAGTGCAGGTGCTTCCAGTAAAGGTGGATAGATTGCAGCCTGTAGGCTGGTGCATATCAGGGATACACATAACGCCACGCTGGCGTAAAAAATTTTCATAGCGGTGACTCCTATAACTGTGGCGCAATGATCGCACAATGCCTGCAGCTGCAGAAGGAATGATTAACTATATGGTTATATAAAACGAGTTTCTTATAACTGTATTTTTAAGCGAGCTCAGTGAGCAACACTGTCTAAGCGTGTGAGGAGAGGCAGGCGGGATATTAAAGTAGGTGCTTATGCAGTATACAGCTGAAGATATAACCCTTGTGTGCGCTTGCAGCAGCGCACACAAGGGGTGGGGCTTAGTTGTTTTCCGCGAGGAAGAACCACGTATCCAGTACGGAGTCTGGATTGAGCGACACGCTTTCGATGCCTTGCTCCATTAGCCAGCGCGCTAGATCAGGATGATCCGACGGGCCTTGACCACAAATACCAATGTACTTACCCGCTTTATTACAGGCTTGAATGGCCATTGATAGCAGTTTTTTAACTGCAGGGTCACGCTCGTCAAACAAATGAGCAATCACACCTGAATCACGGTCCAGACCTAAGGTCAGCTGCGTCATATCGTTGGAACCGATGGAGAAACCATCAAAGTGCTCAAGGAATTCGTCAGCCAGTAAGGCGTTGGAAGGTAATTCACACATCATGATCAGGCGTAAGCCATTTTCACCGCGCTTAAGACCATAATCCTCAAGCAAGCTCACAACTTGCGCTGCTTCATTGACTGTACGCACAAACGGCACCATCAACTCAACGTTGGTTAAGCCCATCACATCGCGCACGCGCTTCATCGCGCGGCATTCCAGTTCAAAACAGTCACGGAATGATTCGCTGATATAGCGTGATGCACCACGGAAACCCAACATCGGGTTTTCTTCGGTTGGCTCGTAGAGCTTGCCGCCGATCAGGTTGGCGTATTCGTTGGATTTAAAGTCAGATAAACGCACAATGACTTTTTTCGGCCAGAATGCTGCTGCCAAGGTGCTGACACCTTCCACCAGTTTGTCGACATAAAAATCAACTGGGCTGGCATAACCAGCAGTACGCTTTTCGATGCTATCTTGTAGATCGCTGGGTAGGCTATCAAAATTGAGCAGCGCTTTAGGGTGCACGCCAATCATACGGTTGATAATAAACTCAAGACGCGCCAAACCTATACCAGCGTTAGGTAATTGAGCGAAATCAAAGGCACGATCTGGGTTGCCCACGTTCATCATAATTTTGAACGGCAGATTAGGCATCGCTTCAACAGAGTTGGTGCGAATATCAAAATTGAGCTCGCCTTCAAAAACAAAGCCAGTATCACCTTCTGCACAAGATACAGTCACGCCTTGGCCATCTTTAAGCAATGCCGTGGCATTGCCGCAGCCTACAACAGCTGGAATACCCAATTCACGCGCAATAATCGCAGCGTGACAGGTGCGTCCACCACGGTTAGTGACAATGGCGCTGGCGCGTTTCATCACCGGCTCCCAGTCGGGGTCGGTCATGTCGGAGACTAATACATCGCCTGGCTGGACTTTATCCATTTGCGACACATCATTAATCACTCGCACACGGCCTGCACCGATACGCTGACCAATGGCGCGACCTTCAACGAGCACTGTGCCTTGCTCTTTAAGCAGGTAGCGTTCCATTACGTTGAGGTTGCTGCGGCTTTTAACTGTTTCAGGGCGGGCTTGGACGATATACAGCTTGCCGTCATCACCGTCTTTGGCCCACTCAATGTCCATTGGACAGCCGTAGTGCTGCTCAATGATCACCGCTTGTTGTGCGAGGTTGCTGACTTCGGCATCGGTTAAGCAAAAACGCATCCGGTCTGCAGGATCAACATCCACTGTATTGATTGATTTGCCGGCACTGGCATCGCTACCGTAGATCATCTTCAGCGCTTTACTACCTAAGTTGCGGCGTAAAATCGCAGGGCGTCCTGCAGCTAAAGTGTGTTTGTGCACATAGAACTCATCGGGGTTCACTGCGCCTTGTACGACTGTTTCACCTAAACCATAGGCACCGGTAATAAACACTACATCGCGAAAACCTGATTCGGTGTCCAAACTGAACATCACACCTGCGGCTGCAGTTTCTGAGCGCACCATGCGCTGTACGCCCACAGACAAGGCGACGTTGCGGTGATCAAAACCTTGGTGCACACGGTACGAAATAGCGCGGTCGTTAAACAGTGACGCGAAGACTTCTTTAGCTGCGTAGATCACATTGTCCACACCGCGGATGTTTAAGAAGGTTTCTTGTTGTCCTGCAAAGGATGCGTCAGGCAAATCTTCAGCCGTGGCTGATGAGCGCACGGCAACGGCCATATTGTCGTTACCATTGGCCATTCTGGCAAATTCTGCACGTATATCGGCATCCAGTTGGGCAGGGAAGTGGCCTTCGAGGATCCATTGACGAATTTGCGCGCCGGCTTGAGCCAGTGCATTGACGTCATCGGTGTCCAGTACATCCAGTAAGTCGTGGATGCGTGCATCTAGATTATTGGTCTCAATAAAGTCACGGTAGGCTTGTGCTGTGGTCGCAAAACCACCCGGTACTGAAACACCGGCGCCTGCAAGGTTGCTGATCATCTCGCCTAGGGAAGCGTTTTTGCCCCCTACACGCTCAACGTCATGGTTACCGAGCTTATCGAGGGAAACTACGTATTCAACCAAGGTGATCTCTCCACGTCTATATTGAAAGGGCCAGTTCAATCTATTGGCCTGGTTTAGAAAAAATGGGTCACAATGTTGCCGGGCAACATGCGATGCAATAACTTGTCTATACTAACCGAGAAATGTTCACGACTTAAGGCTTTTGGCAATTATGAAACGCACAGCTTTTTTTATTTCTGATGGAACGGGTATCACTGCCGAAACGCTTGGACAAAGTCTATTGGCACAATTCGATAATATCGATTTTCGTCGCTTAACTCGACCTTATATTGATAGCGTTGAAAAAGCACATGCAATGGTACAACAAATTAATACGGTTGCGGAAAGTGAGGGCATACGTCCGATCGTTTTCGATACCATTGTGAATACTGAAATCCGCGATATTTTATCCACTGCAAATGCTTTTAAAGTGGATATATTCTCAAGTTTTCTCTCGCCGCTAGAAGAAGAGCTGGATGATCGCTCATCCTATTCGGTAGGCAAATCGCACTCTATTACTCATAGCGCCAATTATATGGAGCGCATTGAGGCGGTACATTTTGCCTTAGATAATGATGACGGTGGACGCACGCGTCATTACGATAGTGCAGATATTATTTTAGTGGGCGTATCGCGTTGCGGAAAAACACCGACCTGTTTATATATGGCCATGCAGTATGGCATTCGCGCGGCCAACTATCCGCTGACTGAAGATGATATGGAAAGCCTGCAGCTGCCCAAGTCGTTAAAAGAACATCAAGATAAGTTGTTTGGTTTAACCATTGATGCTGATCGTCTCGCCGCGATACGCAATGAGCGTAAACCCAATAGCCGTTATGCCAGTTATGCACAGTGCGAGTTTGAAGTGCGTGAAGTGGAAGGCTTGTTTAAGCGCGATAATATTAACTTTATTAATACCACGCATTTTTCGGTTGAAGAGATTTCAGCAAAGATCTTGGTTGAGAAGGGTATTGAGCGTCGCTTTAAGTAACAGCTTTCATCTGTAATAGGCTGTTCAGCAACAGGCGCTATACACGCAGAGTGTGCGGCGCCTGTTATCTTTGGTTCTAGAGTTGAGGTGTTGCTTTACTCAAACTCATCCCAACCGCCCATTTCTTTCCAGCGATTGACGATGCCACAAAACAGCTCAGCTGTTTTTTCAGTATCGTAGCGAGCGTTATGAGCTTCACGTGTATCAAAGCTGATTTCAGCAGCTTCACAGGCTTTAGCAAGCACTGTTTGCCCATAGGCTAAACCGCCGAGCGTGGCGGTATCAAAGCTTGAGAAGGGATGGAAAGGATTGCGTTTAATACCGCAACGCTCAACAGCGGCGTTGAGAAAACCTAAGTCAAAGTGACTGTTGTGCCCCACCAAAATCGCACGCTTGCAGCCTGCAGCTTTCAAAGATTTGCGCACGCTTTTGAAGACTTCTCCCAAGGCATGATCTTCAGTCACTGCCATGCGCAATGGGTGATCGAGTTTAATACCGGTAAAATCGAGCGCAGCTTGCTCAATATTGGCGCCTTCAAAAGGTTTAACACGGAAAAATAAGGTGTGCTCTGCGTACAGCAGGCCTTCATCGTCCATGGCAGGAATCACAGCAGCAATTTCTAAAAGCGCGTCTGTCGCGCAGTTAAAACCACCGGTTTCCACGTCAATGACCACAGGTAAGTAGCCACGAAAACGGCGTGCCATGGCTGATTTTAATCCGCCGCTGTGTTTGTCGTGACCGTTGCTGGCTTCTTTATTAACGTAATCTTCGAATTCGTAATCAGGGATATCGTGGCTCATGCTTGGGCTCCTAATACGCGCCAGTTTAATGTTTCGCCAGCACGTAGAGGTACCAGTTGTTGCTCGCCATAGTTAAAGGAATCTGGAACAGTCCAAGGCTCGCGCACTAAAGTAATGGTATCTTGGTTGCGATCTAAACCATAAAAATCTGCGCCAAAGTGGCTGGCAAAACCTTCCAGCTTATCTAAAGCATTGCGCTGCTCAAAAGCTTCAGCATACAACTCAATGGCTGCGTAGGCGGTGTAGCAGCCGGCACAGCCACAAGCTATTTCTTTAGCATTTTGCGCGTGAGGCGCTGAGTCGGTGCCTAAGAAAAACTTAGCATTGCCACTGGTCGCTGCATCAAGCAGAGCTTCTTGGTGCGTGTTGCGCTTTAAAATAGGCAAGCAGTAAAAGTGCGGGCGAATACCGCCAGCCAGCATATGATTGCGGTTATACAACAAGTGGTGCGCCGTGATGGTCGCGGCCACTTTATCACTGGCGGCGCTGACAAACTGTGCTGCATCCGCGGTGGTGATGTGCTCTAAAACGACTTTCAGGTCGGGAAAGCGGTTTACTAGGCCAACGAGTTGGTCATCAATAAAACGCTTTTCACGGTCAAAAATATCCACATCGCTGTGCGTCACTTCACCGTGAATCAGTAAGGGCATGCCCACTTCACTCATGGCTTCTAGAGCTGGATACAATGCTTGGAGTGCAGTCACACCTGAGTCAGAGTTGGTGGTGGCACCCGCTGGGTAGAGCTTAGCTGCGTGTACAAAGCCGCTGGCTTGGGCCTCTTTGATATCTTGCGCTGAGGTTTGGTCAGTCAGGTAGAGCACCATTAAAGGCTCAAAAGTACTCTGCGCAGGACGTGCGTTTAAAATACGCTCACGGTATTGATCGGCTTGGGCTGTATTGCGTACAGGCGGTACTAAGTTCGGCATAATAATAGCGCGCGCAAAAGTACGTGCGGCATCGGCAACGGTGTGCGGCAATACTGCACCATCACGTAAATGAATATGCCAATCGTCGGGGCGCAGCAAGGTCAGGCGGTCAATCATGAAGGCTTCCAGTCGGTCAATTTATCTTTAATAGAGGGAATGCTACCGTAAAAGCGTGGTGTGGGCATCTGCTTTAAAGTTTTCTTCAGTCTGACCGATAACATAGTTGAGCATTTTGGTGACGGGAGAGCGCAATGCGCTTAGCTGTATTTTTGATTTTAGTAGGCTTACTGGTAAGACCTGCATTGGCTTTAACCTTTCAAACACCCTTGGAGCATGTCGAGTGGAGTGTGGAAGGTGATCGCTTTGAATGCCGCTTGGCGCAGCCGGTGAAAGGCTTTGGCCAAGGTGAGTTTGTGCGCCGTGCGGGTGAAGGGCCAACTTTTCGGCTGCAAGCGCAAGAGGCTTGGCTGAGTCGTGGCTCGGCGACTTTATTGGCCGCGGCTGCCCCGTGGCGCGCTGGGCAAGGTGATATTAATTTAGGTATTGTCTTGGTGCCGGTTAGCAGTGATGCGTTGTATACCTCGCCATTGCAGGCCGGGCGCTTATTAAGTGGCTTGCTTGAAGGGCGCGGACCTTTGATCCGTCATCGCACCCAGCAAGGTGACCGCTTGGAAGTGCGGATTATGCCGGCTCGATTTTCCGATGCTTACCAGCGCTATTTAGAATGTACAGCCGGTTTGCTGCCTTATAATTTTGATCAACTCAAGCAAACACGCATTGCCTTTGTGGATACCAATATGGTGCTCAGTGAATCTGCATTAGGGCGTTTAAAGGCCATTGTGGATTATCTGAAAGAGGACCCAAGTGTTAATAAGATTGAAGTCGATGGGCATTCTGACAGTTGGGGTAATCGCTTAACCAATCGTGAAATTTCCAGACAGCGCGCACTGACGGTCCAGCAATACTTTCTTGATCAAGGTATCCCTGAGGAGCAGATCGTTGTGCGCTTTCACGGAGAGCGCTACCCCATTAAACCCAATAATACTGCAGCCAATCGCGCACTGAATCGCCGAGTCAATATTGTACTGTCGCGTGTGCCAGACGCTGTCTACAGTGCATTAAGTGACGCAGCAAATTAACGCTGTGCAAAGTGAGCTTGTGTCAGCTTAATCACTACGGGGCTTAATATCAGCAGTGATACAAGGTTGGGTAAGGCCATCAAACCATTGAGTGTATCGGCCAGCAGCCACACGGTATTCAATTGGGTCATGGCCCCGAGTGGTACAACAGCCACCCAGATTAAGCGGTAAGGTAAAATGGCGCGCGCGCCAAATAAAAACTCCCAGCAGCGCTCACCATAATAGCTCCAGCCCAGTATGGTGGTGAAAGCAAAGACTACTAAAGCTGTGGTAAGCAAATAATGACCCACACCGGGCATGGCAGACTCAAAGGCTGCAGATGATAGTGCTGCCCCACTTAAGCCATTGCTCCAAACACCCGAGCAAATAATAGCCAGTCCCGTCATGGTGCATACGATCAGCGTGTCAATAAATGTGCCCATCATACCAATCAAACCGGATACCACAGGATCATCACTGGTGCCTGCTGCTTGTGCGATACCGGCGCTACCCAAACCTGCTTCATTGGAAAACACGCCGCGCGCCACACCAAAGCGCAGTGCGGCAATCATCGCTGCACCCGCAAAGCCGCCAACGGCTGCGTGACCATTAAAGGCTGAATCGATAATTAGGAGTAGGGCGTCAGGAATAGCTTGGTAGTGCGTGATCAAAATAAACAGGGTCGCCAGCACATAGGCCACGCACATAAAAGGCACAAGGGTTTGTGCCACTGCGCCAATACGTTGAATACCACCTAAAATCACCAGCCCCACCAATACCATCAGGCACAATCCGCTGACCCAAGCAGGGATAGCAAAGGAGACCGCGAGCGCTTCGGCCATGCTGTTGACCTGCACCATATTACCAATGCCAAAGCTGGCTAAGCCGCCAAATACAGCAAAGCACGCGCCCAGCCATGCCCAGCGGCGACCGAGGCCATTTTTAATGGCATACATGGGGCCACCAACAAAATGATTCTTGCTGTTTTTTTCACGAAAATGGACGGCTAAGACCACTTCACAGTATTTCGTCGCCATGCCCACTAAAGCCGTGCACCACATCCAAAATAACGCGCCCGGTCCGCCCAACACAATGGCTGTGGCCACGCCGGCAATGTTACCTGTGCCGACCGTTGCCGCGAGGGTGGTCATTAAGGCAGCAAAAGGGCTGATTTGTCCCTTGCTTGCATCGCCTTTAGCACGGCCATTCCAAATTTCTAAAAAGCCGCGCTTGATATTGCGCACCGGCATAAACTTCAATGCCAGCATTAAAAACAAGCCACTGCCTAAAATAGCGACCAGCATCGGCGTGCCCCATACGCGGTCATTAATCGCCGTGACGACTGTATTGAATGTATCCATAAGAGAGTTTGATTACTGTGTTGGAAAAGGAGAGAGGCCAGCCAATAGCGCGTTGATGTGTTGCGGTGACTGAATCAATAAAATACTTAAACTGATGATAGATGGCTGTTACTGGCAAATAAAGTATTTTTTCTGTGCGGTATAGATGGCGAGCCCTGTTGTGCGCAGTGATGCGTTACACTAATTAGTACGATTGATATGTGAGAGAGCCATGAAAAAGTATCTAGTTGTGCTGTCGTTGCTGTGCCCTATGGCAGTTTTTGCTTTTCCATTTACGGTTGAAGAACAACTCAATGGAGCGCAAATTGCTGTGCAGACCTTGGATTTAGGTCATAATACCGCTTCAGTTTCACTCACTAATTACGGACAACAGCCGGCTGTATGTAAGGTGCGTTTTCGCAATGGACCCGAAAGTCCGCGCACCCGTAAAGCCCGTTTAGCGGCAGGTGAAACGGCTCATTTAACCGCTCGTTTTAGTACCACCGTGATTAAAATGCGTGTCAATGTTGAGTGTAAACACAATTAATTTTATATCCGCTGAACAGAGCGTCAGCATAGGTAGAGTAAAGAATGGCCGCAATTGTTGAACCCTTTTGGAAACGCAAAACCCTCGCAGAGTTGGATCAGGAAGAGTGGGAGTCACTCTGTGATGGCTGCGGTTTATGCTGTTTGCAAAAGCTAGAAGATGAAGATGATGGCGCCGTGTATTACACCAATATTGCCTGTAAATTATTGGATTTGGATACCGCCCGCTGCAGTAATTACCCTGATCGTAAGCGTTATGTGGCTGATTGCATTCAGCTCACAGCCGATCAGGCGGAGTCGTTTAAGTGGCTGCCAAACACCTGTGCCTATCGCTTAGTCAGCGAAGGTAAGGATTTGTTTGTGTGGCATCATCTAGTCTGTGGTAATACAGATGCGGTGCATACAGAACACATTTCCCGCTTAGGCCGTATGGTCAGCGAAGAGGATGTGGCCGATGAGGACTGGGAAAAGCATTTGATTTTCAGATCGAGCTAAGGTGTGCTCGAGCAGTACAGCACGCTGTGTATGGGATGAACACACAGCGTGCAGCAACAGTTGTGTCAGGCGTCATTTTTCTTCATAAGATCAGCTAAGCCTGCTAAACCTTTAAAGGTTTGTTGTGGGCCTTTTTGCCCTGCGCGCTCTTCTTTTTGGTAATGCATATCCACTTGGCGTTGATGTTCATTATCGTGGCAATACAAACACAATAACTCCCAGTTTGAACCATCAGCAGGGTTATTGTCGTGATTGTGATCGCGGTGGTGCACTGTCAGTTCACTCAGCCCTTTACCGCTAAACTCACGGCTGCAACGGCCACAAAAATGCGGGTACATCTTGAGGGCTTTGTGGCGGTAACCGCTTTCACGTTCTTGGTAGGATTGGGCGAGGATTTTGTCCAGCTTACTGGTGGTCATTGCAGTGGTCCTTTACAGATCTGGCTTAGGGGTTGATTGGCCTCAAACAGTTTAGCGCGAATACCTTGTACGCCGCTGGCTGTCAGGCGTGCGCTGTGCATGTCAAGATAAGCCTGCGCGCTGGCCTGATCACTGAACAAGTAGATACCGCCGGCTTCTTTAGTGTGTGGGTTTTCAGTCCAAATTTTCCAGATCAGCCCAGGCTCTTCAATAATAGACTCAGCCAAAGCGTGCATCGCGTGGTGCATCTCTTCGTCAAAAGGGCCGTCAAATGGAAAATCAATCTGCAGTACAGTAGGCATGGTTAGCGTCCGTTGATGTGTGCTTGATCATAAGGGTTGGTGTTTGATTGCTTAAGGTGCAGGTTGTGTTAAAGCGTGGCAAACGTGCGGCACATCGGTGTGCCATGTCATTCTCATGTTAGAACAAGTCTGCCCACTCAGTCACCTTGGTTTAAAGTGAATAAGTGAGCACGATGCAGCGAGTACTTAACGTAAAATCTCACGTTCGGTATCCAGCAGATACGGCAGCTCCAATTGCTCTAGGACCTGTGCTTCATGACCGTCTAAATAAATACGGCCGTCACCTACAGCTTCATCCAGTGCTGTGGCTAACAACTCAACTCCATACTCACTGCGTGCGGCACTGACCACTTCACCCACAGCGCTTGAGTGCACAGGAGAGAGCAGGGGCGTGCCAGTAGCCGGAACCTCAGACACAGCCAGTTGGAAACGATACATATGGCGCTTGAGTTTGCCTAAGTATTGCATGCGCGCGACAATTTCCTGACCTGTGTAGCAGCCTTTTTTAAAGCTGACGGCATCCAGGGCTGGCAAGTTAAGCATCTGTGGAATAAATTGCTCACGCGTTTGCATGGAAACATGGCCGATGCCACTGCGTATTTGCCCAAGCAGCCAAGTATTGAGTGGTGCTTCTGGCAGTAGGTTGAGCAGACGTTTATGCAGGCATGGGCCCTCGTCAGCACTCACCCAAAGTTCGGTTAAAAGCTCAGAGACACGGACCGCGATCATCTGATTGCTGTGTACTGTGCTGTTGACCTCTTGGGGTAAATCAATCCCTAGGGCTGTCAATGCTGCATCACCTTGGTACAGGCCAAAACGACTCCACAGAGCGCTGTCGTTGCTCAGCTTGGACTTGGAAAACACTGCATACTTTTGCATCTCAGCCAGTTGTACGTCTAAAACCTGTGTATCCATGGCTAATAAATAGCCGTCATTTTCTAAAAGCACACGAAAACTTGATAACATGCGCCCTTTAGGTGTGCAGCGAGCACCCAGACTGCTGCGTTCATCGCTGACGTAGGCAAGGTTGCAGGTTATTTGGCCCTGTAAAAAAGCTTTTGCATCGGGTCCACGTACGGCAAATACGCCTTCGTGGGTTAAAGGGGTGAAACTTGCACAACCGGTCATGAGCGCCTCGCTTGTTAAATAATGCATGTGTCTATCATAGAGTGCTAATAGTCTCTTGTCAGCGTATGCCACTTTGTTAAATCTGTCTTATACTAAGTCTACGAATAATTGGAGTGCGTCATGTCTATTGAAGTTGAAGTGAAACGTCTCTATTGGCACAGTCGCAGAGGCATGTGGGAGTTGGATCAGTTGCTTGTGCCGTTTGTGGAGGAACAGTACTTAAAGCTTGATGATGCAGACCGTGAAAGGTATCGCATGCTGTTGGATTGTGAAGACCAGGATATTTTCGGCTGGTGTATGTTGCGTGCTGAGCCTGATAGTGCCGATTTAAAACGCATTGTTGGCTTGATTTTAGATCATGCCAAGCCTAAGTAGAGAGCACTTTAGCTGTTTTTGGCAGCCTTCTCTCAGGCTGTCACAGACAGTGATGGCTGTGTTCTTGCTCGCTGCTGTAGCTGTGAGTCTTGCCGCTATTGCTGCGCCCTTGAAATTGCTGGTTCTACTGTATTTAGCTGCGCATTTGTATAGGCAGTGGCGGCGTATCTGTATTTTGCATACGCCTCACTTGCAGGGTGGTTTAAAACATACTGCACAAGGCTGGCAGTTGTGGAGCGCTCAGCATGGTTGGCGGGCTGTGCAGTTGCGGGCTGACAGTATGGCGCTTCCAGCGCTGGTGTTATTGCGTTATCGCTACGCGCATCAATGGTTTTATCGCAGCGCTTTAATTGCTTTTGATAGCATGCCGCAGGACAGCCATCGCCGCCTGCGGGTTCGGCTTAAATTCAGCCGTCAGCGTTGGCAGGCCGTAAAATAGTATCCTGAGCAACAGCACTGACTTGGGGGTAATCTAGCGTGTAATGTAAGCCGCGACTTTCTTTGCGGCGCATGGCTGAGCGAATAATTAAATCAGCCACCACGGCTAAATTGCGCAGCTCAATAAGATCGCCACTGACACGATAATTGGTATAAAACTCATCAATTTCATATTGCAGTAAACGCACGCGGTGTAAGGCGCGGAGCAAACGCTTATTGGTGCGTACAATCCCGACGTAATCCCACATAAAGCGCCGTAGTTCATCCCAGTTGTGCGCAATAATCACATCCTCATCTGAATCAGTCACTAAACTGGCATCCCACTGAGGTAAGGCTTCAGGCACAGGGATCTGCGTGTCTTGCTGAGCGATATCCTTGGCTGCAGAGCGGGCATAAACAAAGCATTCAAGCAGTGAGTTACTGGCCATACGGTTAGCACCGTGCAAGCCCGTAAAACTGGTTTCGCCAATGGCGTAGAGGTTGGTTACATCCGTATGCCCCTGTTGATCGACCACGACACCGCCGCAGGTGTAATGTGCCGCTGGGACCACCGGGATAGGCTCTTGCGTGATATCAATACCAAAGGTGAGGCAGCGCTCATACACCGTGGGGAAGTGTTCTTTGATAAATTCAGCCGGTTTGTGGCTGATATCTAAGTACACGCAATCAATGCCAAGGCGTTTCATTTCGTGGTCAATGGCACGAGCCACAATATCGCGTGGCGCCAGTTCTTCTCGGCTGTCAAAACGAGCCATAAAACGCTCGCCATTGGGCAGTTTGAGATGAGCGCCTTCACCGCGCAGCGCTTCGGTGATTAAAAAGTTTTTCGCTTGCGGGTGGTACAGGCACGTCGGGTGAAATTGATTGAACTCTAAGTTGCCTACACTGCAACCTGCACGCCAAGCCATAGCGATGCCATCACCGCAGGCGCTGTCGGGATTGCTGGTGTACAAATAGACTTTGGCTGCGCCCCCCGTTGCCAGAACAGTAAAGCGCGCCGCATAGGTATCCACTTCATTGGTGGCGCGGTTTAATACATAGGCGCCTAAGCAGGCATTGCCCTCGCGTCCCAGTTTTTTAGTGGTGATTAAATCAACTGCAACTTGCTGTTCAATGAGGTGAATATTGCTGTGCTGGCGCGCTCGAGCAAGTAAAGTGGTAAAAATCGCCGCTCCGGTCGCATCAGCAGCATGAATAATGCGGCGGTGACTGTGGCCGCCTTCGCGGGTTAAGTGGTAATCAAAATGGATGTCATCTGTATTGGTTGAGTCATTGCGAGTAAAGGGGACCCCTTGCTCAATCAGCCAGTCAATGGAGCTGCGGCTGTTTTCCACAGTGAAGCGTACGGCTTCTTCTTTACATAAGCCTGCGCCGGCTACGAGTGTGTCTTGCACGTGCGATTCAACCGTATCGGTATCATCCAGCACACCCGCGACACCGCCTTGTGCCCAATAGGTTGAGCCGCTGGATAAATCACCTTTACTTAAAACTGCGATGCGTAAATGCTTGGGTAGCGTTAATGCAGTGGTTAAACCTGCAGCGCCGCTGCCGATAATCAAAACATCATATAGGTAAGATTGGCTCATAAGTGGGGTCCACAACAAGGATGCTCAAGAGTATAACGCTGGTTGGCTTTGCAAAATACTTCCAAATGGATGGAACTTTTAAATAGGTTGATGGCTCAATAGTGGCATAGAACATTAAACTGCGCGTTATCAAGAAAAACAGGTTAAAGTTAAATAATAACGGGGGCACTGCTGTGATGGGTCTTTTTATCGACACCAGACGGGCTGCTGTAGATGTTTAATGTGGAGAGTTAGCTATGGCGCACAATCTATGTGCTGTGAAGAATAAAACTAAGAGCGTCTTGATTGGGGACGCAGCATGACCGCAGATACTGACCAGCAGTTGGTCAAACGTGTGCAAAGTGGTGATAAACGAGCTTTTGACTTATTAGTTTTAAAGTATCAGAACCGTATTTTAGGTTTGGTTGTGCGCTTTGTGCATGACCCTCATGAAGCACAAGACGTGACTCAAGAAGCTTTTATTAAGGCCTATCGAGCGCTAGCCAATTTCCGTGGCGATAGTGCGTTTTATACTTGGCTCTATCGTATTGCGATTAATACAGCAAAAAACTATTTGGTCTCGCGCAATCGCCGTCCACCCAGTAGTGATGTGGATTCAAGTGATGCTGAGTTCTATGACGGCGACCATGCCCTCAAAGACATGGCGTCGCCTGAGCGATTGATGTTGCGTGATGAGATTGATGAAACGGTACAGCGCAGTATTAAGCAATTACCAGAAGATTTACGTCGAGCACTAACTTTACGTGAGTTTGAAGGTCTCAGTTATGAGGATATTGCAGTTGTGATGCAGTGTCCGGTAGGTACAGTGCGTTCGCGCATATTTCGAGCGCGTGAGGCAGTAGATAAAGCCTTACGGCCCTTGTTGCAAAACGCTTAATGATGCGCGGCGCAAGATAAAATAGGAGTCATAATATGAGTCAAGACATTCTAAAGCAGTCCATTTCGGCGCTTATGGACAATGAAGCCGATGAAATGGAACTGCGTCGTGTGCTCAATGCCATTGATGATCCACAAGTACGTGCTGATTGGTCGAGTTATCACGCAGCGCGAGCAGCAATGCATAATGAAACGGCCTATGCTCAAGTTGATTTGTCAGCCAGCATTATGGCTGCTATTGATGCTGAGCAAGCCCCGCTTGTTGATCAACAAACCACCGCAGCGCCGATTGTTAAGAAAACTAACATGCAGTGGTTGTCACGGGTGGCTGTTGCAGCCTCGGTCACGCTTGCGGTGCTGGGTGGCGTGCGTTTTTATAATCAAGACACCATGCAGCAAGATGCAATGCTAGCGCAAAGTGAGCAGCGTTTACCTGCGCATACTCAAGCGCACACGCAAACACAAGCCAAGTCACACACGCAGGGCTCGGTGGTATTAGCCAGTTATGCTGCGCAAGGTCAAAAAGCGCCGATTGTTGAAGCTGTGGATGGACAAGATGCGTGGTATGAGCGTCGTTTACCAAGCTACTTGCGTCAGCATGCTCAGCAAACGGGTGTGAATAAAACTGAAAGTGGCTTGCCGTATGCGCGTGCTGCGAGCTTAGAAGGACAATAAGGGATGCAGGTTGATGCAGGTTAAAGCTCTTTGTTCCAGCATCACTTTAGGTGTGATGCTGGCGGGTCAAACATTCGCTGCTCAGCCAGCTACAGCTGAGCAGTGGCTGCAGCGTTTACAAGGTGCGCAGAGTGCGCAAAGCTATCAAGGCTCTTTTGTATACGAGCGTAAGGGCGCCTTTTCAACTCATCAGGTTTGGCATCAGATCGATGCACAAGGGCGCTTGCTTGAGCGCTTTTTGCA
Organism: Gammaproteobacteria bacterium; assembly: GCA_012800475.1. Classification (GTDB taxonomy): domain Bacteria; phylum Pseudomonadota; class Gammaproteobacteria; order Pseudomonadales; family Pseudomonadaceae; genus Denitrificimonas. The sequence continues at coordinate 14,019 of JAAZJF010000213.1, read as the reverse complement.
ATTGAATGGACCAGCGCATGAAGTGATGCGTACCGATGGTCGTATCTCTTGCATCAGCTCCAATGTCGCTGAAGAATTAGCGGCTGTGGATGTTTGGCCGGCAACTTCACTGCATGTTGAGCAATTGCAGCATTCTTATGATGTGCGTGTGCTTAAAGACTCGCGGGTGGCTGGACATGCTGCTGCTGTATTGCTATTTGCACCGCGTGATCAGCACCGTTATGCGGTTGAAATGCATATGGATAAAGCCACAGCGATACCGCTGAAAACATTGTTACTCAATGAGCATGGCGAGTTGCTGGAGCGCTTACAGTTTGTGCAGTTTGACGCTCAGACTGAGTCAGGTGCTGAAGCTCAGGCTTTGAGTGCCGTCGTCGCGAGTGAAGCCTGTGAGCCCATTCGACAAGCGCGCGACACACAACCCCAGCAGGTTGAGCGTGAATCTGTGGTGAGCTGGACACCGCCTGGTTTTGTATTACAGCGCAGCCACTATAAGCCTGCCTCAGATGAAAGTGGTGGCGTATTAAGTCAAGTCTACTCAGATGGTTTAGCGCATTTCTCAGTTTTTTATGAGCCCCTAGCTGACTCGAATGTAGAGGCTGGGCGTCGCCAGACTGGTCCTACGTCTGTGGTGTCCAAAAAAGTCGTGCATGGTGATGGTTATACGATGGTTACCGTCATTGGAGAGCTGCCCATGGGTAGTGCTGAGCGTGTAGCTTTATCTGTACATGCGCAGCAGGATGAGAGCCATGATTGAGGAACCCGGTATTGTGCTAGCAGTCGATACCGATGGCGTGTGGGTGGCCACTCAACGTAAAACCACCTGTGGCAGTTGCTCAGCTAAAGCCGCGTGCGGGCAGGGCATACTCAATAGTTTATCAGCCGATAAACAACCTCATACCATTAAAGTGCGCTCTGACCTGCAGTTACGTGAAGGTGATCAAGTGACTTTAGGGGTCAGTGAGAATGCCTTGGTGCGTAGTGCGTTTTTGGTTTATATGCTGCCATTATTGGCTATGTTGGCATCTGCTATAGCCGTTAGTACTTTAGAGGTGTCAGAGCCTTGGGTGATTTTAGCGGGTGTATTGGGTTTTGTCGGTGGTGCAGCGAGTGTGCGCTTTTTAAGTGCGCGTTATTTGGATGAAACAACGATGCAACCCGTTGTACTCAGGGCACAGATTGTTTTAAATACTGTATCTGAAGTGTGATTTAAAGTAATGGAGACTCATATGCTGCAGAAAAAAACGTCATTATTGTTTAGCGCATGTTTAGCCTTAATGGTGCTGGTGATGCCAGCTGCGCAAGCGCAACTACCTGATTTTACAGTCTTAGTGGAAGAGTCAGCGCCTGCTGTAGTGAATATCAGTACGCGACAGACAACGCCAAGTCAGTCCGGTGCAGGCGGTTTTCACTCTCTACCAGAGCTTGAAGGTTTGCCACCGATCTTTCGTGAGTTTTTTGAGCGCAGCTTACCGACGCCACGTTCAGGTCAAGGTCCTAAAGGTCGTCAGCGTGAAGCGCAGTCTTTGGGGTCAGGTTTTATTATTTCAAAAGATGGTTATATTTTAACCAATAACCATGTGATTGCTGACGCAGATGAAATCATTGTGCGTTTGGCTGATCGCAGTGAATTGCAAGCCACTTTAGTGGGCACCGATCCACGCACCGATGTGGCTTTGTTAAAAGTAGAAGGCAAAGATTTACCGACTGTGAAGCTGGGTCAATCTAAAGATTTAAAAGTGGGTGAGTGGGTGTTGGCCATTGGTTCACCCTTTGGTTTTGATCACTCGGTAACCGCGGGTATTGTCTCGGCTAAGGGCCGTAATTTACCCAATGATAACTACGTGCCCTTTATCCAGACGGATGTAGCGATTAACCCAGGTAACTCAGGTGGTCCGCTGTTTAACCTTAAAGGTGAAGTGGTGGGGATTAACTCACAAATCTTTACCCGTTCAGGTGGCTTTATGGGGCTATCGTTTGCCATCCCTATGGAAGTGGCTTTAGATGTCAGCGATCAGCTTAAAAGCAATGGCAAGGTCGATCGTGGCTGGTTAGGTGTCGTGATTCAGGAAGTGAATAAAGATTTAGCTGAATCCTTTGGTCTGGATAAGCCTGCTGGCGCACTGATTGCGCAAGTTTTAGAGCGCGGTCCGGCTGATAAAGGTGGTCTTAAAGTCGGTGATGTTATTTTAAGTATGAATGATCACCCCGTGATTATGTCAGCTGATTTGCCGCACTTAGTCGGATCGGTCAAGCCGGGTAAAAGCGTTAAATTGACCGTGATGCGTGAAGGCGCACGTAAAACTATCAAAGTTAAAGTGGGCTCTTTACCCAATGAGGGTGAGGAAATGTCATTGGCTGATAGCACCGCTGCAGTCAGTAAAAGTGATCGCTTAGGCATCACGGTTGTGGATTTGACTGCAGAACAGAAAAAAGCCATTGATTTGCAAGGTGCTGTTTTGATTCAAGAGGTGCGTGATGGTGCAGCAGCTATGATTGGCTTACGTGCAGGTGATGTGATTACCCACTTAAACAATCAAGCGATTGACTCGGCGAAAACCTTCGCCAAAATTACGCAAAGCTTGCCCAGTAATCGTTCAGTGTCCATGCGTGTTTTACGTCAAGGCCGCGCAAGCTTTATCACTTTTAAACTGTCCAGCTGATTGAGCGGGTAGGGTATAAAGTAGTCCACTGAAAGGCGACCTGTAGGTCGCCTTTTTAATTTTAACGGGCTGTGAGTCCTGTTTTTGATGAGTTGAGTCGTGGATAGATGACTTAAACCCCATAAATCAGGTAAACTCTTTGGCTATTTTCTGTTGGCAGTCTGCTGACGGACTGAATTGTAGAGTGATGTTCTGTGAGCGACTTGAGTCATATCCGTAACTTTTCCATTATTGCCCATATCGACCATGGTAAATCCACTTTGGCCGACCGCTTGATTCAAATGTGCGGTGGCTTGACTGAGCGTGAGATGGCGTCTCAGGTCTTGGATTCTATGGATCTCGAGCGCGAGCGGGGCATTACGATTAAGGCGCACAGTGTGACCTTAAACTATACCGCGCGTGACGGTAAAGTGTATCAACTCAACTTTATTGACACTCCAGGTCACGTTGACTTCAGCTATGAGGTCAGTCGTTCTTTAGCAGCCTGTGAAGGCGCTTTGTTGGTGGTGGATGCCGGGCAAGGGGTAGAAGCCCAGTCGGTTGCTAACTGCTATACAGCCATTGAGCAAGGGCTGGAAGTGATGCCTGTGCTCAATAAAATCGACTTGCCACAAGCTGACCCTGAGCGTGTGCAAGAAGAGATTGAACACGTGATTGGTATTGATGCCACGGACGCAGTAACCTGCAGTGCGAAAACTGGTTTAGGTGTGGATGAAGTACTTGAGCGTTTAGTGCAAGTGATTCCGCCACCTGTTGGTGAAATCGATGCGCCGCTACAAGCACTGATCATTGACTCATGGTTTGATAACTACTTAGGTATTGTCTCTTTGGTGCGCGTCAAGCACGGTCGCATCAAAAAGGGCGATAAGGTCCTAGTGAAGTCCACGGGGCGTATTCACCAAGTTGACAGTGTTGGCGTGTTTAACCCTAAGCACACGCAAACTGCAGACCTTAAAGCCGGTGAAGTGGGCTTTATTATTGCTGGTATTAAAGATATTCAAGGCGCGCCGGTTGGCGATACTTTGACTTTATCCAGTACCCCTGACGTGGATATGTTGCCCGGTTTTAAACGTGTACAGCCGCAGGTGTATGCAGGTCTTTTTCCTGTCAGTTCGGATGATTTTGAAGATTTTCGTGATGCTCTTGAAAAGCTCACGCTCAACGATGCTGCACTGCAATATGAGCCGGAAAGCTCAGAAGCACTGGGCTTTGGTTTCCGTATTGGTTTTCTCGGTATGCTGCACATGGAGATCATTCAAGAGCGTCTCGAGCGTGAATATGATCTGGACTTGATCACCACAGCACCGACAGTGATTTTCGAAGTGGTGTTAAAAAATGGCGATATCATTTACGTCGATAACCCATCACGCATGCCAGATCCATCGTTGATTGAAGAAATGCGTGAGCCGATCGTTAAGGCCACTATTCTTGTGCCTCAAGAACACCTGGGTAACGTGATTACGTTATGTATTGAAAAGCGTGGCGTGCAAACCGATATGAACTTCTTAGGCAGCCAGGTACAGGTTGTGTATGAGTTGCCGATGAATGAAGTGGTCTTGGACTTTTTTGATCGCCTCAAGTCAGTCAGTCGTGGTTATGCATCTTTAGATTATGCTTTTGATCGCTACCAAGTGGCCAACTTGTCACGCCTTGATATATTGATTAATGGCGAACGTGTGGATGCTTTAGCATTGATTGTGCACCGTGATAAAGCTGCATCCAAGGGCCGCGCCTTAGCTGATAAAATGAAAGAGCTGATTCCACGTCAAATGTACGATGTGGCGATTCAAGCAGCATTAGGCGGGCAAATTGTTGCGCGTACTTCGGTTAAAGCATTGCGTAAAAACGTTCTAGCGAAATGCTATGGCGGTGATGTGAGTCGTAAACGTAAACTGCTTGAGAAACAAAAAGCAGGTAAGAAGAGAATGAAGCAAGTGGGTAACGTTGAGATCCCACAAGAGGCCTTCCTAGCAGTCTTGCGAGTGGATGAATAACCTATGAGCTTAAATTTCCCATTGATATTGGTGATTGCTGTTGGCGTAACAGGCTTTCTAGCGTTACTGGATGTGGTGTATTTTGCACCCCGTCGTCGCGCAGCAATTGCTCAATATGAAAAAGAAGCGGTGGCGCTCAACTCTGAAGTGCGTGAGCGCTTAGAAAAAGAGCCGTTGCTCATTGAGTATGGGAAATCATTCTTTCCAGTGCTGGCCGTGGTCTTTGTTTTGCGCTCGTTTATCGTTGAGCCGTTTCAAATCCCATCCGGATCGATGATTCCAACTCTGCAAGTGGGCGACTTTATTCTGGTGAATAAGTTTGCTTACGGTATTCGCTTGCCTGTTATCGATCAAAAGATCATTGAGATCAATGACCCAAAACGCGGCGATGTGATGGTGTTTAAATACCCTGAAGATACACGTATTAATTATATTAAGCGTGTAGTGGGGTTGCCAGGTGATGTGGTCACTTACACCTCAGATAAGCGTATTTTGGTGAATGGTAAAGCGATTGATGAGCGGTTTTTAGGTGAAGAACCTGGCAGCTTAGGTAGTGCGGGTTTGTTTACCGAAACACTGGGTGAAGAAGAACATTATATTCGTAAGGAAGCGCGCCGTCGTGTTGAGCCAAGCCGTCAATGGTTTGTACCCGCCGGTCATTACTTTATGATGGGTGATAACCGCGATAACTCCAAGGACAGCCGTTACTGGGACGACCCCAGCATACCCTTTGAGTTACAAGGTATGGTGCCGGATGAATATATTGTCGGCAAAGCCTTTGCTATTTGGTTGTCATGGGCTGATCCGAAGTTCGGTATGTTACCCAGCTTCAGCCGAGTTGGTTTAATTCACTGATCGTATGTGCAGTTGAAATCAGCTGCACGGTTTGTGCTCAGGTGTTGCAGTGTCAAATACTCAAGCGCGAGGCTCAATGCCTCCTGAGCTGTATTTGAGCGCCGTGCCTGAGCTATATAGGGCGCTTAGCGCTGATTGAAAACCTTGATTTGGTGGTAACTTTTGATAAAAAACATCGTGTGCGTGCCCAGTGAGTGATCCATTACTGATTTTACAGAAAAGAATCGGCTACACCTTTAAAGACACAGCGTTGTTGACCCTTGCGTTAACACACCGTAGTTTTTCTGGGCGTAATAATGAGCGTTTAGAGTTTTTAGGCGACGCCATTTTAAACTTTGTGGCAGGTGAGGAACTCTTTCATCACTTCCCACAAGCCAAAGAAGGTCAGCTGTCGCGCTTGCGCTCGCGCTTAGTCAAAGGTGAAACTTTGGCGGTATTGGCGCGCGGCTTTGGTTTAGGTGAGTATTTACGTTTAGGCTCAGGTGAGTTGAAAAGTGGTGGGTTTCGCCGCGATTCAATTTTAGCCGATACCACTGAGGCTATTATCGGTGCGATGTACCTTGATTCAGGAATGGAAGTGGCGCGCGAGCGCGTGTTGGCTTGGCTTGAGCAGCATTTCTCTGAATTGACCTTGGTTGATACCAATAAAGATCCAAAAACACGACTGCAAGAATTTTTACAATCACGCAGCAGTGATCTACCGCATTACGAAGTGGTGGATATTCAAGGCGAACCGCATTGCCGCACATTTCTTGTGGAGTGTCAGGTGAGCTTACTTAATGAAAAAACCCGAGGACAAGGTGCCAGTCGGCGTATCGCTGAACAAGTGGCAGCGTCTTTAGCACTGATCGCCTTGGGTATAGAGAGTAATAATCAGCATGACTGAACAAGCAACACGTTGTGGTTACATCGCCATTGTAGGTCGCCCGAACGTGGGTAAATCAACTTTGGTGAATCATATTCTTGGCCAGAAACTGGCCATTACTTCGCGCAAGCCGCAAACCACCCGCCATAATATGCTGGGTATTAAAACTGAAGGTGGCGTGCAAGCGATTTATGTCGACACCCCAGGTTTGCATATCGGTGGTAAAACAGCACTCAATCGCTATATGAATCGCAGTGCCATCACAGCGCTGAAAGATATTGATGTGGCGGTATTTGTTGTGGACCGGATGCGTTGGACTGAAGAAGACGAGATGGTGTTTGAGCGTATTCAGCACCTGACCTGTCCTTTGATTATTGCGGTGAATAAGTCAGACCGTTTAGAAGATAAAAGTCAGCTATTGGCCCACTTAGGCTGGTTGGCCGAAAAGCTTCCCAACGCACAGATTGTGCCGATGTCCGCTTTACATGGGCATAATTTAGATACGCTTGAGCGTGTTGTGTCAGATTTTTTACCGGAAAGTGAGCATTTCTTTCCTGAAGATCAGATCACTGATCGCTCGAGTCGCTTTTTAGCAGCTGAGTTGGTGCGTGAAAAAATCATGCGTCAATTGGGTGCTGAGCTGCCGTATCAGATCACCGTTGAGATTGAAGAGTTTAAGCAAGAAGGCCGTATCTTGCATATTCATGCGCTGATTTTAGTTGAACGTGATGGTCAGAAAAAAATCATTATTGGTGATAAAGGCGAGCGTATTAAGCGCATTGGCCAAGAAGCCCGTAAAGATATGGAAGCCATGTTTGGCTCCAAGATCATGTTGAACTTGTGGGTGAAAGTGAAAGGCGGTTGGTCAGATGATGAGCGTGCCTTGCGCTCATTAGGTTATCAAGAATATTGATTCTTGTTGGGTGCGCGCTCTGTTCTTGAGTGCGCGCTATATTGAGGCGCAGCTATGCAGTCGTTAGCCTTTATTTTGCACAGTCGTCCCTATAAAGAAACCAGTGCCCTGATGGATGTTTTAACGCCAGCAGGGCGTTTGCGTGCGGTGTTGCGTGGCGCGCGCGGTAAGTTAGGCAGCGTGGCACGTCCGTTTTCAGCGTTAGAGATCGAGTTGCGCGGACGCGGCGAACTTAAAACCATCAGCCGCATTGAGCCGGCTGGCGAGTTTAACTTCTTGCAGGGGCAAGCGCTGTTTTGCGCCATGTATCTTAATGAGCTGCTGGTGCGTCTGCTGCCACTCAATGATCCACAACCGATCCTATTTGAGCACTATATGCTCTCTGTACAAGGCCTCGCCCAAGGTGTTGCGCTTGAGCCTTTGTTGCGCACTTTTGAGTGGCGCTTGCTGGAGCAGTTAGGCTATGGGTTTTCTTTTGAGGTGGATGTGCACGGGCAAGCACTGAATGCACAAATGTTGTATCGTCTGCTACCTGAGAACGGTTTTGAGGCAGTGACCTTAATGCAATCAGGTGTTTTTTTAGGTGCAGATATTTTGGCCTTATCAGTGGCTGACTGGCAGCAACCTGTTGTGTTGCAGACAGCCAAGCGTTTAATGCGTCAAGCGTTGGCCGCTCATTTAGGTGGGCGAGCATTGATGAGTCGTGAATTGTTTTTGGTACAAAAAAGGGCTAAGTGATGAATTTGAACAAGCGTATTTTGTTAGGCGTCAATATTGATCATATCGCGACTGTGCGTCAGGCGCGGGGCACGCGTTACCCTGATCCAGTCAAAGCAGCTTTGGATGCGGAGCAGGCGGGCGCTGATGGGATTACCGTGCATTTACGTGAAGATCGCCGCCATATTCAAGACCGTGATGTGCGTGTGTTGCGTGAAGTGATGCATACACCGATGAACTTTGAGATGGGTGTGACTGAGGAAATGCTCGCATTGGCTGAGGAGATCCGTCCTGAGCATGCCTGCTTTGTGCCAGAAACACGTGCAGAACTGACCACTGAAGGTGGCTTGGATGTCGTAGCACAAGAGGCGCGCATTGCTGCAGCAGTTGAGCGTTTACAAAAAGTGGGTTGTGATGTATCGCTGTTTATTGATGCGCAAGAGCAGCAAATCCTGGCTGCCAAACGAGTGGGCGCCACAACGATTGAATTGCATACAGGGCACTATGCCGATGCGGTCACACCTGCTGAGCAAGCTGAACAATTGCAGTTGATTCGTAAGGCGTGTGAGTTTGCTTTAAAGCAAGGTCTGGTAGTGAATGCCGGGCATGGTCTGAATTATCACAACGTTGAGCCGATTGCTGCGATTGCAGGGATCAATGAACTCAATATTGGTCATGCCATTATCGCGCATGCTTTGTTTGTTGGTTTTCCAGCTGCAGTAGCTGAAATGAAGGCATTGATTGTGAGTGCTGCTGCTCGGGGTTAAAACTGCATTGAGAGCGTTAATTAACGCCCTCAATGAGTAAAGTTTAGATTACGATTGCCAGCTACGACGCGTGGTTATTGAATTAGATTTAACTTTTTCTTGTTGATGCGGCGTTGGATGCAGCATGTCTTCTGGACGTACCCACTGGCTAAATTGCTCATCAGTCACTAAACCTAGCTCAATGGCTGCAGCGCGTAGAGTGAGGTTGTCCTCGTACGCTTTCTTGGCGATTTTAGCGGCGTTGTCATAACCAATATGACGGTTGAGCGCAGTCACTAACATCAAACCATTCTCAAGATGCGCGGCCATTTGTTGCTCATTGGCTTGCATGCCTTCCACGCAATGCGTTTGGAAATTACGGCAACCATCGGCCATTAGCTCAATGGATTCGAGGATGTTGTGAATAATCACAGGCTTAAAGACGTTCAGTTGTAAGTGGCCGTGGCTTGCGGCCATATTAATGGTCACATCATTGCCCATCACTTGGCAGGCCAGCATGGATAAGGCTTCACACTGCGTGGGGTTCACTTTGCCTGGCATAATCGAGCTGCCGGGCTCATTGGCCGGTAGCATCACTTCAGCAAAGCCTGCACGCGGACCTGAGCCTAGTAGGCGTAAGTCGTTGGCAATTTTCATCAAGGTTACAGCCAGTGTTTTTAAAGCACCGGATAAACTCACTAATGGCTCGTGGCCTGCTAAAGCAGCAAACTTGTTGGGTGCTGAAGTGAGGCGCAAGCGTGTGGCAGAAGCCAATTCGCGGGCAATATTATCGGCAAAATTAGCGTTAGCGTTTAAACCTGTACCCACTGCCGTACCGCCTTGCGCGAGCTCGCCTACAGCGGGCAATGTCGCTTCAATAGCATGCAGCGAGTAATCGAGTTGAGCGACAAATGCAGACAGCTCTTGGCCAAAGGTGATCGGTGTGGCATCCATCATGTGGGTGCGACCGGTTTTCACTAGGTTGGCATAGCGCTTAGCTTGTGTGTCTAAACCATTGCGCAGCATTTTGACTGCAGGGAAGAGATCGTGTTGTACGGCTTGTAAGGCGGCAATATGCATCGCCGTTGGAAAGCAGTCGTTTGAGCTTTGTGCGCGATTGACATGGTCGTTAGGGTGCACAGGTGATTTACCACCACGGCCTTGGCCGGCGATTTCGTTGGCGCGACCCGCAATGACTTCGTTCAGGTTCATATTGGTTTGGGTGCCGCTGCCGGTTTGCCACACCACTAAGGGGAAGTGAGCATCAAGTTGGCCGCTAATCACTTCATCGGCCGCTTGCTCGATTAAGCTCGCAATGTCCTTGGGCAGTTCACCTAAGCGTGAGTTCACCCGTGCTGCCGCTTTTTTCACATGGGCTAAAGCGTGCACGACAGCCAATGGCATTTGTTGTGAGCCGATGGCAAAGTTTTCTTTAGAACGCTGTGTTTGTGCGCCCCAGTAAGCGTCTGCGGGAACTTCAATGGCACCTAAACTATCGGTTTCTGTACGCGACATTACACATCTCCAACGATATAAGCAGGGAATTACTGATCTTGCTGTTGCTCTTGTGCTTCCAATTCAGCATTGCGTTGACGCATCAGTTCGAGTTTTTCAGGACTGATCGGCATTTTGTTGGCCGTGCTGCGCAGCATCATTAAGCTGCCGACAATGGATCCGAGCACTAGGGCTATTAACAACCATATATACCAAGGCATATACGCCTCCAATTCTGTTTAAATGAGAATAAGTCTCATAACAAAGATACTACACCTTAATCTTAAGCGTGTGTATGACTCGAATCGGATCACCAGCAAGAACATTGAATTGGGTCATTATAGCACTTCGCTATTAGACTTTGTGATTACGCTTGTGCATCGTTTTTATTATCAAAACTAATCATCACGCAAAGTGCATGCGACACTGAGCCTTGAGGAAGGCTACAATGCTGCCGATTTTATTGATACGAGACTCAAGTCATGCCCAGTCCTATTGTTGTTGCCCTTGATTTTCCAAGTGCGAGCCAAGCTTTAGCGTTAGCCGAACGTTTAGATCCACAGCAGTGCCGTCTTAAAGTGGGTAAAGAATTATTTACTCGCAGCGGGCCTCAAGTGGTTGCTGGCTTGCATGCGTTAGGTTTTGAGGTGTTTTTAGATTTAAAGTTTCATGATATTCCCAATACCACTGCGATGGCTGTGAAAGCCGCTGCCGAAATGGGAGTCTGGATGGTGAACGTACACTGTTCGGGTGGCTTAAAGATGATGCAGGCGTGCCGCGAGGTGCTTGATCAGCATGCAGGTCAAAAGCCTTTGCTGATTGGGGTCACCGTCTTGACCAGTATGGAGCAGGACGATTTAGCCGGTATTGGTTTAGATGTGACGCCCGCGCAACAGGTGGCGCGTTTAGCGCATTTAGCCGAGCAAGCGGGTTTAGATGGCTTGGTGTGTTCTGCACAAGAAGCCAGCCTATTAAAGCAGCAATGGCCGGCTGGGCAGTTAGTCACTCCGGGTATTCGTCCTGCAGGCAGTGCGCAAGATGATCAAAAGCGTATTTTGACTCCATCGCAGGCCATGCAAGCGGGTTCAGATTATTTAGTGGTGGGGCGTCCGATTACGCAAGCTGCGGATCCGGCGCAAGCTTTGCGCGATATCTTAGCTGAACTGGCCTAAAGTCTGCTGCCATAGCTGCGCACCCGAGCCTCAATGCAAGGGGTCGGCGGCGTAGGGAAATGGGATTTACTGCGGCAGTGTGAACAGTCTTGCGCCAGTTTGAGCTGGCGCAAGAGCTTGGATCAGCTGTTGCTTTTCCAGTTTTGTGGCAAGTTAATAAAATCAACCAGCTCACGTAAACGGCCATGATCGCGACGATTAAACGCAAACTCTAAGCGGTACTGGTTGCAGAACTCAGGTTCGTTATGGGTTTGAGCGCAATACGGCACTTGCACAAAGCCGCCCTTAACACATAAGTCCGCAAACTCTTTATGCAATGTTTCCAGTGCTTGTTCGTTGAGCGGGTGGTTGATGCGCACCACAAACATATCTTTAAACCAGCGTGTGGAATGGAAACTGCGGTAGAAGCGGGCAATTTCTAAACCGGCTTCCTGCGGCGTGCGCACTTGGCGCATTAAGCGCAGATCGCTGGGCAAAATATAGTTTTTATCAGCCAACTCTTCGCGCATAAACTCAAGCGCTTTATCCCAATAGGTGCCGCCTTCTTGGTCCATTAAGACAATGGGGACCAATGGGCTTTTACCCGTTTGGATTAAGGTCAGCACTTCTAGAGCTTCATCTAAAGTACCAAAACCGCCTGGGCATAAAACCAAAGCATCGGCTTCTTTTACGAAGAACAGTTTGCGTAAAAAGAAGAAGTGGAAGTTCAGTAAATTGCCGCTGCCATTGACTGTGTCATTGGCCCCTTGCTCAAAAGGTAGGGCAATGTTTAAGCCTAAACTGTTTTCTAAACCTGCACCTTCATGAGCTGCAGCCATAATGCCACCACCGGCACCGGTGATAACCATCAGGTTATGGCGCGCTAAAATCTCGCCCAACTCTTTGGCTTGCTGATAGAGCGGATGCTCAGGCTCAGTACGCGCTGACCCAAAGACAGTCACTTTACGGCGGCGCTTAAAACGCTCGAGTATACCGAAAGAGGTTTCCATTTCGCGCAGGGTTTGCAGCATGATTTTTGCATCCCAGCGGTTACGGTCGGTTTCGGCCATGCGCGCAACGGTCAACATCATTTCGCGATACAGCTCAAGGTTGGCGCTGGTCGGTGGTACAGCCATCTTCAATAATTCATCCACTTTACCGTCCAAATCAATGCTGCTGACTTGGTACTGGCGGGATAAATAGTTTTCATCTTGAAATGTCATAACAACTCCTTATAAGGCAATACGATCACCGAGCTCTGGGATATTGGCATCCCAGTCTAAACGTTGTTTAAACTCGTCTTGCAAAATGCGCATTTTCTCCACTTCGCCGTGGATTAAATACAGTTCTGGGCGGTTTTCAAAATGACTGGCCCACTCAATCAGTTTGGATTGGCCTGCGTGAGCTGAGAAACCACCTAAGGTGTGCACGCGTGCGCCGACCATAATGTCTTCACGGAATACGCGCACGGTTTTAGCGCCATCAACAATGGCACGACCGGTGGTGCCACGGGCTTGGAAACCGGTAAAAATCATATGGCAGTTTTCACGCCATAGGTTGTGTTTAAAGTGGTGAATAATACGCCCACCGGTACACATACCGCTGCCGGCAACGATAATAGCGCCACTTTTCACATTGTTAATGGCCATCGATTCTTGTGGCGTTGGCGTTAGTTTTAAAATGGGTAACCAATCATCGGCGGTATGAAAGCTATTTTTGCGTAACATCGCGCGATTTTCTTCATCAAAATCTTCACGGTGGCGCATATAGATGTCATTGGCGCGAATCGCCATGGGGCTGTCTAAATAGACGGTGTGCTGGGGTAGGCGACCTTCCTGATAAAAGCGACCCAAGTGAAATAAAATATCTTGGGTGCGGCCGACGGAAAACGCAGGAATCATCACGTTACCGCCTTCTTCATGGGCTTGCTGAAGGATAGCGGCTAACTCATCGAGTGTGTCTTCGTTGCAACGGTGATCGCGGTCGCCGTAGGTGGACTCAAGCATCAACACATCGGCGTGCTTCAAAATAGCTGGGGATTTCATCAGCGGTGAGCAATCGCCACCTAAATCACCAGAGAACACCAGCGTGCGAACGCTGTCATTGGGTTCATGGAACTCAAGATTGACAATAGCAGAACCAATAATATGACCGGCATCGTGGAAGCTGACTTTAACGCCGGATACAACCTGGGTCAGAGTTTCATAGTTGACTGCGACCAGTTGTTTCATCACGCGTGCGGCATCTTCGCTGACATACATCGGCTTGATGGGCTTGCGACCTTTGCGCGCGCGCCAACGGTTTTCCCACTCAGCGTCTTTTTCTTGGATATGGGCTGAATCCAGCAGCATCAGTTCCATCAGTTCGCAGGTGGCATCGGTTGCATAAATGGGGCCACGAAAACCTTCAGACACTAAACGTGGCAACATACCACTGTGATCGATGTGGGCGTGAGAGATGACAACGGCATCAATGGTTTCAGGGTTAAAGGCAAAGGCGGAACGATTGCTGCCCTCATCATCATGTTTATCTTCGCTATCACCACCTTGCTGCATGCCACATTCGAGTAGAATATTCTTCTTGTCGTATGTTTCGATCAAGTAGCACGAACCTGTGACTTG
>JAAZJF010000212.1 GCA_012800475.1 Gammaproteobacteria bacterium | reverse complement strand
CCGGCACGGAAGTCTTCCAGTACTTTGGTGCGTTTATGTTGCGCGACATCACCTGACATCTGTGCAGCACTGATGCCATCACGAGTTAAGCGCTCTTCGATACGGCGTACTTCGTCTTTACGGTTGGCAAAAACGATAACCCGCGGCCAGTTATTGTTTTGAATGAGGTTGTACAACAAGGTGTATTTATCGCTGCCGGCAACGGCAAACACATGCTGCTCAACCGAGTCATTGGCGACATGTTCAGGCTCGATCTCAACAATGGCCGGATCAGTGGTCCACTGTTTGGAGAGATTCATCACATCTTCGGTAAAAGTAGCTGAAAACAGCAACGTTTGACGCTCAGTTTTATTGGGTGTTTGACGAATGATCTGACGTACTTGTGGAATAAAGCCCATATCCAGCATGCGGTCGGCTTCATCCAAGACCAAGACTTCCACCATATCAAGGTGGACTTCGCCACGCTGATTAAAGTCGAGCAGACGACCAGGCGTGGCGACTAAAATATCGCAGTAGCGTGATTCCAGCTGTTTGCGTTGCTTGTCAAAATCCATACCGCCAACAAAACTCATCACATTGAGGTTGGTGTATTTAGTCAGTGCGATGGCGTCGTTGGCAATTTGTACCACGAGCTCACGGGTTGGCGCGATAATCAGTGCGCGCGGCTCACCCATATAACGCTCATCGGGTGGGCGGGTTTGCGTGAGTTGACTGATAGTGGAAATCAGAAAGGCTGCGGTTTTACCCGTACCTGTTTGTGCGCGACCGATAGCATCTTGACCGGCTAAGGTATGACCTAAAACCTGGGCTTGAATGGGTGTGCAGTAGGGGAAACCTAAATCTTGAATCGCGTGCATCAGCTCAGGGGCTAGAGCAAAGTCATGGAAGCGGACTTTACCTTCAGCAGGCTCAACGACAAAATCACTCAGTGACCAAGGAGCAGCGACGGCTTGAGGTTTAGGCTTAGCTTTGGCTGGGCGTGGTTTCTTCGTGGCAGGCTGCTGGGTTGCAGTCTCAGGTGCGCAGGTGCGCACGGGTTCAGAGGGCGGCGTTGGCGACGTGGCAACAGGCGCTTGCGGCGTTGTTGGCAGCTCTGGTTTTTTTGTGAAAATATTTTTAAGTGCTTTGAGCACGGCGTTCTCTTATCAGTAGTCTATAAATTATCCGTAGTGTAAGGCATCGCAACGCTTTGTAGAAATTGTTTCACTGCTGGTTGCCGATGCCTTAGGTATTTAAAGGCGATGGATCTACGAATCGCGCCTGAGTTAGCTCAATTGTGCGCTGAGCCACTGGCCAATATCACCGATTTGCTCAGGGCATACGGCATGTTCCATCGGGTAATCATACCAAGTGACATCTACGCCCCAATCCTGCAATTGTTGCTGCACTGCTTGCCCCATAAACAGGGGGACAACAGGATCATTGATACCGTGCATACACAAGGTTGGGATCTGGGTTTGCAATGGGCTCAGAGCTGTCACTTGTTCAAAGGTCGGGGCGTAGGTTAACAGTGCGAGGACACCGCCTAGAGCAGCATTCCAGCGTAAAAAAGCGGTGTGCAAAACAACCGCGCCGCCTTGTGAAAAACCGGCTAGAAATAAGCGCTTTGGGCTGATACCACTGTCGCGTTGCTGTTCCAT
>JAAZJF010000211.1 GCA_012800475.1 Gammaproteobacteria bacterium | reverse complement strand
TCTGCAGTATCAGCAGTCATGGCGTTTCACTTTATTTATATTGAGGTAATGTATATATCGGCAGTTGAGCATAATTCTATAGCGATGCTGGCGAAGTCAAGGTGAGTGGCGATCTGAGGTGCCAGAAGCTGCAGAGTACGGGTATACTGGGCAATTATTTTATCATTTCGGAGCAGGGTGTATGTCCGGTAATACTTTTGGCAAACTTTTTACTGTTACCACCGCTGGAGAAAGCCACGGTCCGGCTTTGGTTGCGATTGTTGATGGTTGCCCACCTGGTTTACCCTTGTCTGCTGAAGATTTGCAAAATGATCTTGATCGCCGCAAGCCTGGTACCAGTCGTCATACTACACAACGTAAAGAGCCCGATGCGGTTGAAATTCTCTCTGGGGTCTTTGAAGGGCAAACGACGGGCTGTCCCATTGGCTTATTGATTCGTAATACGGATCAAAAATCTAAAGATTATTCGGCCATTAAAGATATCTTTCGCCCTGCACATGCTGATTACAGTTATCACCATAAGTACGGTCAGCGTGATTATCGTGGCGGTGGACGCAGTTCGGCGCGCGAAACAGCCATGCGTGTTGCTGCTGGGGCGATTGCGAAAAAATACCTGGCAACCCAAGGCATCACAGTGCGTGGCTATATGAGCCAATTGGGTCCAATTGAAATCCCATTTAAAAGCTGGGACGCCGTGCATGATAATGCGTTTTTCAGTCCTGATCCGAGCAAAGTTGCTGAGTTAGAAGCTTATATGGATCAGCTGCGACGTGATCAAGACTCCGTTGGTGCGAAAATCACAGTTGTGGCTGAAGGCGTGATGCCAGGCTTAGGTGAGCCGGTGTTTGATCGTTTAGATGCTGATTTAGCACATGCTTTGATGAGTATTAATGCGGTCAAAGGTGTTGAAGTAGGGGCAGGATTTGCGAGTGTTGCACAGCGCGGTACAGAGCATCGCGATGAGCTGACGCCCGAAGGCTTTACCTCCAACCATGCGGGTGGAGTGTTGGGCGGCATTTCTTCTGGCCAGCCTATTGTGGCGCACTTAGCGCTTAAGCCAACGTCAAGTATTACCACTTCAGGTCGCTCGATTAATATGGCCGGCGAGCCTGTGGATATGATCACTAAGGGCCGCCATGACCCGTGTGTGGGTATTCGCGCAACGCCTATTGCCGAAGCAATGATGGCCATTGTCTTAATGGATCACTTATTACGCCACCGTGGGCAAAATGCTGATGTGAAAGTCAGTACGCCGGTACTCGCACAGCTTTAATAGCGTACTGTATTAGGTTGTTTGCAGGCGCAGCGGTGAGTTGCACATGTGTATTTAATGAATTGTTATAGGGGATGCGAGACATGAGTCAGCTGTTTGTATACCACACGAGCATGCCGAGCCAAGCTGTAAAAGTCTTGAATCATGCTGAAGATATCAGCAGCACTTTAGCGCGTGTGGGGGTGCATTGTGAGCACTGGCAAACAGATGTGGTGCTGACTGCGCAGTCTTCGAGTGCTGAGATACAAGCGGCATACGCTGATGCTATTGCTCAGCTTAAAGAGCGTACCCCGTATGCAATGGTTGATCTGGTCAGTATGGATGAAAAGCATCCAGAGAAAGAAGCGCTGCGTGCGCAGTTTTTAGATGAGCATACGCACACCGAAGACGAGGTCCGTTTTTTTGTATCGGGTCGTGGT
The DNA here is from genome assembly GCA_012800475.1 of Gammaproteobacteria bacterium. GTDB lineage: Bacteria > Pseudomonadota > Gammaproteobacteria > Pseudomonadales > Pseudomonadaceae > Denitrificimonas. The sequence continues at coordinate 8,614 of JAAZJF010000211.1, read as the reverse complement.
CTATTCAGTGTGCATATTGATGAGCATATCTATGCTGTATTGTGCGAAAAAGGTGCGCTAATTAGCATCCCTGCAGGAACTGCACATTGGTTTGATATGGGCGAGCATCCACGCTTTACCGCTTTGCGTTTCTTTAACAGCCCTGATGGCTTGGTTGCGCAGCGGTGTGAGGCCAGCATTGCTCAAGCCTATCCAAAACTAGATGACTTAATTTAAGTTTTATCACAGCTGAAATTGCCGCAGTGCCGGTCATTTGTTTGTTGAGGTTGCTGTAAAAACTTACTTGACTGCTTTACTAGGTCTTTCTTCGCAGGGACAAATTAGCGTACACTACAGCCATGATTGCGAGGAGTGACTATGAGCACAATTAATATTACAGAAGCAGCACAAACCTATTTGAGCGAGTTACTAGCCGGCCAAGATGTACCCGGCATCGGTATTCGTGTTTTTATTACGCAGCCGGGTACAACCTATGCAGAAACGTGCATCGCGTACTGCAAGCCCGAAGATCAAAAAGCAGAAGATACACCGCTTGTACTGCCTTTGTTTACCGCATGGATTGACGCGTTAAGCGAGCCGTACTTAGAAGATGCTGTCGTTGACTATGCAACGGACCGTATGGGTGGTCAGTTAACCATCAAGGCGCCTAACGCTAAAGTGCCGATGGTCAGTGAAGACAGTCCACTGTCAGAGCGCGTTAACTATTATCTGCAAACTGAGATCAACCCAGGGCTTGCCAGCCATGGTGGTGAAGTCAGCTTAATTGACATTGATGAAGGTGTTCTTATTCTCAAGTTTGGTGGTGGCTGCCAAGGTTGCGGCCAAGCAGATTACACTTTGAAAGAAGGTATTGAAAAAACATTAATGGCGCGTATTCCAGAAGTCAAAGGCGTGCGCGATGTGACTGACCACAGTATTACGGAAAATGCATACTATTAAGCAGGCTAGCAGGGGACTTTAGTCAAATTGCTCAAGTAGGCGCAAACTTATAATATAAGCCGCGCAAAACAAGCTTGAACATTACCCTGCTAAAGCTTTGCGGCGTGTTACACACACGCACACTCTTAAGTTGGACGATCCTGGCTTAAGCAGTTGACTTACACTATGGGTCTTATGTTTTACATAAAACCTAAATTAACCGGTAACAGTCACAAGCTGTTATCGGTTTTTTTGTTATAAAACCTACTAAATTCAGATTCTTTGGGTAATTCGTAAGCTGACCCTGTTCAAACTTAGACAAGCGTGCTAAAAAGTTGTAGCTGCTTGATAAGAAAGGGAAAATAATGAATAAGTCCGAATTAATCGAGCGTATTGTTGACCAGCAACAGGAGCTCTCAGTACGTGATGTTGAGCTGGCTGTGAAGACCATGCTGGAACATATGACGCAAATATTAGCTGCTGGAGATCGTATCGAAATTCGTGGTTTTGGTAGTTTCTCTGTCAGTTACCGTGCGCCTCGTATTGGGCGTAACCCGAAGACGGGTGAGTCAGTGCAATTAGCTGGCAAGCATGTGCCTCACTTTAAACCAGGTAAAGAGTTGCGCGACAGAGTGAATGATGAGTAATCTAATGTCTAATAATGTGCGTAACCACAGAGGCTTGTATGCGAAATTTTAAGCGCCTATTGATTATTATTATTGCCTTAGCGCTGGCTGCTAGTGTGATATTTTTTACCCTAGAGAATAGAACACCAACACAACTGGTGTTTTTCGGTTGGCATACTTCTCAATTGCCGATCGCATTATTTGTGCTCAGTGCTTTTATTATCGGACTTATTCTGGGTCCCGTGACGACGTGGTGGCCACAGCAGCGCTTGCGTATGCGTTACAACAAACAGGCCAAGCAGCTTAAAGCCTGTGAGCAGCGTTTAGCGCAGTTGCAAGAGGCTGCACAAGCGCAGCCTGAGACGCCTGTAGTCACTCAAGCAGCTGATGCGCAAATCTCTAAAGCCAACTCCTAAGGTTAACGCCCTTAAGGCGTTAACCGAGTACTAGAGTGGCTGTGTTTTAAACTGGACTGGAACGCCCTGTCATTTCGCGTGCCATTTCGGTGGCATAGCTGTCTGTCATGCCGCCAATAAAGTCAATAATGCGCATAAACGATGTATAGAGTGACCAATGCGGTTGTGGTGCAGCTTGGCCGAGCAAGTCAAAAATACGTTTGTTTTTAAAGGATAGCGTGCCTTGTGTATGCAGTTCGAGTGCGGCGCCACAAAAAGCATTCAGTAATATTTCAAGCGTTGTGTAAGCACCAATCTCATGCAGTGTTTTGCGCTTATCTTGGAATATTTTTTCGCGGGCTAATGCTTTAGCGCTGATCACACAGGTTTTAGCAGGGCCGTTCATATGCTCAACTAAATCGCCTTGTAGCGTACCGGCCATTAAAGCGGGCAGTTGATCCACAAAAGCTTGTGCGGCAGCATTAGTCAGGTGCTCGATCGCTTTGCCGCGTAAAATTGCTAACTTGCGGCGGCGCGAATCATTGGGACCCAGCAGGCGATATGTTTCGGGTAAATCATCGCCCACTAAATCCAGGAGCAGCGCTTCAACTTCAGCATAGCCGAGCAGGTCCATTTCGATCCCGTCTTCTAAGTCAATTAAGCCGTAGCAAATATCATCGGCAGCTTCGACTAAGTAAACCAACGGGTGGCGCGCCCAGTGCTCATCATCCAGCTTAGGAATACCCAGCTTTTGCGCAATGTGTTCCAGCAGAGGCAGTTCGCTTTGGTAGCTGCCAAACTTATGCTTTTTATAGCCCTGAGCACTGGCATGCTTTGAACTCCACGGATACTTAGAAAAAGCACCTAAAGTGGCATAAGTTAAGCGCATACCACCGTCAAACTGATGGTATTCAAGTTGCGTGAGCACGCGAAAGCCTTGCGCGTTGCCTTCAAAATTTAAAAAATCTGCGCGCTGTGCTTCGCTCATACTATCAAGCCAGCCATTGCGTGCTGCGTGCTGAAACCAGTGGCGAATGGCATCTTCACCTGAATGCCCAAAGGGCGGGTTACCAATATCATGCGCCAGGCAAGCCGATTGTACGATCATGCCTAAGTCACTGGGCTCACACCATTGCGGTAAATCTGGTCGTATCATTTGCGCCACACGCATGGCTAATGAGCGGCCAACGCAGCTGACTTCAAGTGAGTGTGTTAAGCGGGTATGAATATGGTCGTTACTGGATACAGGGTGAACTTGTGTTTTACGGCCCAAGCGGCGGAATGCGCCTGAGAAAATAATGCGGTCGTGGTCTTTGTGAAATGGACTGCGTCCAAGTTCTTCAGCGCTGTGCGAGGTTTTTCCTAAGCGCTCACGGTTTAAGAGTGTATTCCAATCCATTGTAAGCCCTCAGTCTACCAATAAAAACAGTGCACTCAGTGTAGCATTAAGGCTTGGTGCTTGGATTTCTAGTCTGCGAGGTTTTTTGTTCTGTAGAGTGATTGAGCAGCAGCGGCAGTAGGCCTGCGGCAATACGCATCACCGGCAAGAAACTACCAATTGAACGTTTTTTACGTGCCAAAAAGAAGCTGGCTAATCCAACACCCGCTATTGCGAGCATCGGCGTGCGCCCACTCATAAAGCGGTGTTTATAATCACGCAGCTTTTCGACAGGCTCAAGCAAGATAATGCCTTCGTGACGAATTTTTTGTCGATTGAGCTCAAGGCGCATTTGAATTAATTGCTTGCGTAAGGCTAATGAATCGTTTTTTTTGTGATTGCCCATCATGGTAATAACTGCTCCTTCGTTTTTTTAAGCTCCTGTAAAGACGCGCTGAAGGGTGCAGACATGCTGTGTTGCGCCGATTTCATCCGCCAAAAGCATAGCCCGCTGATGCACGCATAAAAAGCACACAGGCCCACCAACAACCGGTAGTCATAATGATCCCAGAGTAAAACAATCAGCAACGCATTGAGTAATAAAAATAGCATAAAGCCAGAAGCCGCGATCAAGCCCAACCAGATCAGTTGTTGTGTGCTGTGACGTTTTTGCTCTTGTAATTCAAGAGCGAACAGCTCGGCATGATCGCTGACTAGATCTAAAGTCGCAGCGCCTAAGCGCCGCGACGTGTCTGCAAAGGTATGCTCTGGCATCAATTAGCGCCTAGACACTAACAGGCCTAACAAAAAGCCAACACCCGCGCCAATAGCTAATGATTGCACTGGGTGTTCGCGGACATATTCTTCGCCGCTATTAAAGGCTTCTTTGCCACGCTCGAGTAAAGCTTGCTCGGTTGAGCCTAAAGCTTGACGTGCGCGTTGTAGACTGCTGTTGATTTGACCGCGTAATTCTTCAGCTTTATCACCCGTGAGTTCAACAGAGTGTTGCAGCAGTTTTTCTGTGTCAGAAACGAGTGCTTTAAACTCTGACAAAAGAGGATCGTTCGTGCTAGTTGTATTTTTTTTAGCCATGACAGGTGTACTCCATAAGTTAACTCAAGGTTAGCATAATTTTAGAGGCCATCTAACGGCAACTGGTTCAATTTGAAACCACTTATATTGCATATAAAATAAACCCGCAATGCGTGCGGGTTTATTTATGATCACGCTATGACTTACATCAGTGGGATCGTGTAGCTGACGATGAGGCGGTTTTCGTCAACTTTACGAAGGCTAATATCAGAACGTAAGGTAGAGTTACGCCATTTTACGCCGAGGTTTTTTAGTGAGCCCTCTTGGAAAACATAGCCAATATCGGTATCACGCTCCCACTCTTTACCACGTGATTGGCCTGCGCCCATATAAATGTTGTTACCTCGTACGTAACGGGTCATTAGATTCAGGCCGGGGATACCTAAACCAGCGAAGTTATAGTCAAAGCGTGCTTGCCAAGATTTCTCATCGGTCGCAGCAAAGTCGCGAATTTGTACATAGTTAGTCAAGAAAGGATCTGTAAGCTGAATATAGGCATAACCTGTATCGCCAGACATTTTTTGATAACCCAAGCCAAAGCTACTGTGGCCTAAACTATAAGTTAGCATGCTTGAAATAGCTTTGTTGTCGATGCCGCTGTTGCCATCTTCGTTAGTTTTTGCATAGCGTAAATCAGCTTTTAATGACTGTTTGTCATCGATTTGTAAGGTGTAAACACCATTGAGAATATGCTGCTTGTATTCGCCATAAAATTTAGCATAGTTGTAGCCTGTACTTAGGCCTGTGTCGCCCCAAGCGTAATTAACCCCAGCAAAATCGAATTTACTGGTTTCACCTTTATTAGTGCGTGTTGATGTATTACTCCGCTTAGAAGTATTGCCAGAAAAACCGTTTAACAGAATAGGGGCACTGTCGGTAGAGTTACGCTGCTTCATGCGGTCTAAACGACCAATGTTCGCGGTTAGATTCTCTACTTCTTGGCTGTTAACCATCACCCCTCTAAAGGTTTGTGGAATCAAGCGGCCATCACCAGAAGAAACAGTGGGTACCTTTGGCATTAAAGTACCGGCTTTTAAGGTGCTTTCAGATAAGCGCGCTTTAAATGTTCCGCCAAGTGAGCCATAACTACTCGGTGCTTTCTTACTGGTTTGACCTCTTGGGAGTAAGTCTGTTCCAGCTGTACCACCACCCGAATCCAGTTTAAAACCGGTAAACCCATAGGCATCAACCCCCACGCCTACGGTGCCTTCAGTAAAACCTGACTCATAGCGCAGTAAAAAGCCTTGCGCCCATTCTTCTGCTTTAGATTGTGTCGCGGTTTCATGACGGAAATCGCGATTCATATAAAAATTACGCAGTTCTAAACTCGCTTTACTGTCTTCAATAAAAGCGGCTTGGGCAGCCATGGGAATACTCAGTGCGACAGCGAGAGTGCCTGCACTGATTGAGCGTGCTAAGGGACTTAATTTCATTATTGTTGTGCTCCGGAATGCGGATAAGTCGATTAAATTATTATAATAGTGTGACGCACGCACTAAACCATGTCTGTGACTCTGGGGTCATCTAGACATTAGTCGAAAAAATACCAATCGATACAGTATGCAAAGTTCAAAGCAACGCGCTTTAATCATTTAGTAGCGTCACAATCTGACGCGTTAACATGGCACACTAGTTAAATTTGCACAGGATGTACCTATGTCGGCCGCTCAGATGCTACAGCCCGGTTTTATTGTTGCCCATAGCAACCATTTAGAAGAATTACGCGAGCTTGTGGTGCAGTGGACGCAAATTAATCCACTGCATGCGCTGGAAAGTGAACATATCTTGGTGCAAAGCAACGGTATTGCTCAGTGGCTGAAGCTGGCTTTAGCCGATGATCAGGGTTGTGGAATTGCAGCGGGCTTAGAGATTGGTTTGCCAGCACGCTTTTTATGGCAAATGTATCGTCAAGTGCTGGGTACGGACACCATTGCTAAAAGTTCGCCCTTTGATAAAGCGCCGCTAACATGGCGTTTAATGCGTATTTTGCCGCAGGTGGTTGATCAGTCTGTGTTTGCACCATTGCAGCACTTTTTAGGCGATGACCCTGATTTACGTAAACGCTATCAATTGTCTGAGCGCCTCGCTGACTTATTTGATCAGTATCAAGTGTATCGCACGGACTGGTTGCATGACTGGGCGCAAGGTGATGATCAATTGCGCCAAGTCGATGGGCAACCTCAAGTCAGTGCAGAAAAAATGCAGGCGCGTGAGCCCACAGTGGCTTGGCAAGCGGCGCTGTGGCGCTTACTGATTGCTGATATTGGTGAAGAAGCGATTCATAGCAGTCGAGCAGCGGTGCATCCGCGTTTTATTGCAGCGATGCAAGCGATGGATACAGCGCCTGCGGGCTTGCCACGCCGTATTATTGTGTTTGGTATCTCATCGCTCCCGGCACAAATGGTCGATGCTTTGGCTGCAATCAGTCGTTTTAGCCAAGTGATGCTCTGTGTACATAACCCTTGTCAGTTTCACTGGGCTGATATCGTGGAAGATAAGCAATTGCTGCGCCATGAATACCGCCGTCAACGCCGTAAAGAGGGCTTTCCTGAGGTTTTGTCCATTGAGCAACTGCACCAATTTGCTCACCCTTTGTTAGCTGCTTGGGGTAAGCAAGGGCGCGATTATATTAGTTTGCTCGACCAGCATGATGAGCTGGACACCTACCAGACACAGTTTAAAACCCACGGTCAGCGCGTGGATATTTTCGAAGATGGCAAAACGGGCACACTGCTTGAGCAATTGCACAATGATATTTTGCACTTGCGTCCACTGGCCGATACACGAACAACTTGGCCTGCGGTGAACCTGCATGCTGATCAGTCTTTGCGCTTTCATATAGCCCACAGTGCTCAGCGTGAAGTGGAAGTGCTGCACGATCAATTGTTAGCGCATTTTAATGCTGATCCTCACCTTAAGCCGCGCGATATTATTGTGATGGTGCCGGATATCAACAGTTATGCACCGCACATTCAGGCGGTGTTTGCGCAGTATGCACGTGATGATTTGCGCTATATTCCCTTTACTTTGTCTGACCAAGCAGAGCAAAGCACTGAGCCGTTACTGATTGCTCTGCATGAGCTGCTGCGCTTGCCTGAATCGCGCTTAACGGTCACAGATATCATGAGTTTGTTAGATGTGCCGGCAGTGCGCGCGCGCTTTGCGATCCACGAAGAGCACCTGTCCATATTGCAACGCTGGCTCACGGGTGCCGGTGTGCGCTGGGGGCTCAATGCACAGCATCGTGAAGGTTTTAATTTGCCGCAAGGATTGGCACAGAATACGTGGGATTTCGGCTTGCAGCGTATGCTGCTCGGTTATGCCATGGGCGACAGTGATGCCTATGCTGGTATTCAGCCTTATGATGAAGTTGGCGGTCTGGATGCAGCGTTGATTGGCCCTCTGACACGTTTTCTAGATGCCTTACAAGCGCTGCATCAGCAACTCAGCAGTACACACTCTTATACGCAATGGCGTACAGTTTTTTCGAGTTTACTGGAAGACTTTTTCTTAGTTGAAGAAGATGCAGACTCGGTCCTTATCCAGCGTTTGCTTGAAGGCTGTGAGCAATGGTCTTTGTTGTGTGCTGATGCGCAATTAGATGAACCGCTCACCTTAGCGGTCGCTCGTGAAGCGTGGCTGAGCAATGTGGATTCAGATCACCTCAGCCAGCGCTTTTTAGCGGGTTCAGTTAATTTTTGTACTTTAATGCCAATGCGGGCGATTCCGTTTCGTATGGTATGCCTGCTAGGGATGAATGACGGTGACTATCCGCGTGTGCAAGCGCCATTAGATTTTGACTTGATGGGCAGTGATTACCGCCCTGGAGACCGCTCACGGCGTGAAGATGACCGTTACCTGCTATTAGAAGCGCTGCTCTCCGCACGGGAAAAGCTCTATATCAGCTGGATTGGCCGCAGCGTGCGCGATAATACTGAGCGCCCACCCTCGGTGTTAGTCGCCCAGCTGCGTGACCATCTGCACAATGGCTGGCATCTGGCGGATGAGCAACCGTTATTAGACGCTTTAACCACAGTGCATCCACTGCAGCCTTTTAGTCAGCATTATTTTGCTGAAAACAGGGTCCATAGTGACCTCTTTACCTATGCGCATGAATGGTCTGTTTTGCATCAAGTTCCGACAAAAGAGCAGGCTACACGATTAAATCAATACGTTCCTGAACACGCGATGACGCCTGAGTTGTT
>JAAZJF010000376.1 GCA_012800475.1 Gammaproteobacteria bacterium | reverse complement strand
GCTGCCTATGCGGCAGTGAACATTCTGCAATTGAAGAAATGATGTTACGCACTTTTCTGAGCTGCCTATGCGGCAGTGAACTTAAGCCAAGCGTTATGGGCTTGCTGCTCGCATTTCTGAGCTGCCTATGCGGCAGTGAACGCGATGGATGTGCTAATGGAAATCCGCGACTTTTTCTGAGCTGCCTATGCGGCAGTGAACATGATGAACGCGCTGCAGCCGTTTGTGGACGATTTCTGAGCTGCCTATGCGGCAGTGAACTAGAGTATACACCCCCTATAGCTACATTTTTAAAGAGCTTGCGAAGTTTTTAGTAGAAAAACCCTTTTTTCAACAGCAGGCGTAAGTCATTGATTTACTTAGCCTGCCATTGATCTTTTAAAAAAGGGTTAAAACCAAGGAAGGGTTGCAGTTTGGCTCAATCCGTAGCGATTAAACGCTCCTGTTTGTGCTGTCTGTTGCGGTTTACTCTGTTTAATAAACAAAGCAAACCTTTGCCCACTGCTTTGGCTGTTAAGGGTTATAAACGGCAGTCGTAACTTTTCAGGCTTAGCCCTGTGGTAATTAATCCGTGCTTCGGCCTCATCGATACCTTTACGCTTCGCACTGCGTCGAACCAGTCGCTCAACATTTGATTTTGCTTGCACACGCTGAACAAACACATATTCGGTATGTGCAGGTACGGGCAGTACTGCCTTGCAACTCACGTGATCACGCATGCCTGTTAACCACTGCGTGCTTTGCAGGCTCTCTAAATCTTGCTGATTGCCATGCAAACGCAAATAACCGCCAAGCTCTCGCTGAGCTAAGCTGTATTGCGGAAAACTCACGGCAACAGTCAACTCAGGGTGCTCAACTAAAGCTCGGTGCAATTTGCTGAACAAGGCACTCATCAACATGCTGGGCACAAAATCCGGATCAGGCAGCAATCCAATATCAAGATAGTAGTCCATGGTATTAACCTGCATCGCCAAAGACGCCACCGCGAATCAAAATGGCCATAACATAGTGCTGCTGCTCTAAGGCAGGAACTTGATCTTTGAGTAACCAGTTATCCAGCAAGTTGTAAAAATCCATTTTCTTTTTCGGCTGGCGGTACGCTTTACCCTGAGTGGTGACAGAACCGTAAGGCTCCACCGCAATAGGGCCTAAATCAACGATGTCATCTTCGACTGGATACCAAGTATCAATGGTACGAATCGCATTACCCACTTTTTGTGAGTGCAACGCAGCCACACCTTTAACACTGTATAAGGTTTTACTTTTATCGCCGCGCCCACGATCAAGAATCAGCTCTTGTGAAGGGAACACTTCCTGCCCTGCTCCCATGCGGGCAAAGGCGGTCACCTCAAGCAACACATGCTCTTCACCTGCAAGCCCGTCAGCCACCACTTTACTTAGCTGCTCAAGCTCTGCAGTGGAGTGATCAAAATTGCGTAAGGAGAAATCTAGACTGTTAAAGGTAAAGGTTTGCGCTGGTTTACCATCGACTAAACGTGCCACACGCACTTCAACCTGCTCGGTACCAATGCGGTTACGCCATAAAAAACGACCGCTGGCGAGGTTGGCGGCGTAACGTTGAGCCAGCGCGGTAAAGCCATTGGTTTGTGCGTATTCTTTGACTGTTGTGACAAGTTTCTCTTGGTAATCGGCATTATTGCATGCAGAAGGTGTGCCTGCTCCTGGCAATACACGTACGGTGAAACGCATTTGCAAGGTATCGTGCTGACTGTCTAAAGCGGCGATATCGACCGTTTGTAAGTTGGCATTTTCAATTGCAGCATCAACTTTAGTTGGGTCTTGGTCTTTCGCTTTTAAACGGTTAGAAATCGTCCCACGCACCGACTTTTCACGCACTTCAATGGCTGGCCAGCTCGCAGCTGAATCACGCTCCGTCCAGCTTCCGGAAAACAATAAAGCATCCGATGGATCAATTTTGCGCTCAAAGGCTAATACTGAGGCTGTTTTTAAAGTAGTTTTAGACATAATTTTCGCTCCTTGAAGCTTATTGTTGATTGGTTTTTTGGTTAGAGTTTTGATTAATACAGCGATAAACCCCAGCCTCATGATCAGCGCTGGAACACCATAAAAGATCACTTAAAGAATTTAAGCGG
>JAAZJF010000210.1 GCA_012800475.1 Gammaproteobacteria bacterium | reverse complement strand
TGGCTTCCAGTGCGGGTTCCAGTTCACTACCGGCCAGTATTTGTTCAGTGGTGATGCTTTCTGCGCGCTCACGTTTACCTGCAGGCGTCAGCGCTGGGTTAGCAAGGAATATAGTTTGCCCATCACGATTTTCAATGCGCTCCACCAAGTAAGGATCCACTTTAAAACCGCCATTGGCAAAAACAGTCCAGCCCGTAGTGATTTCTAAGGGCGTGAGTGTGGCTGTACCCAGTGCGAGCGATAGGTTGCGCGGCAGGTCAGCGGCATTAAAACCAAACTGACTAATATAGTTGTGTGCATATTGCATCCCGATATCTTGTAGTAAACGAATCGAGACAATATTGCGTGAGCGGTATAAGCCTTCACGCACCCGAATAGGGCCAAGGAATGTATTGGTATCGTTTTTTGGACGCCAGATATCTTTCATGCCCGGCTCAAACACTTCCAAAGGCTCATCATTGACGATGCTGGCCGCAGTGTAGCCCGCGTCCAGTGCTGCGCTATAAATAAAGGGTTTAAAGCTTGAGCCGGGTTGACGCTTGGCTTGTATGGCGCGGTTATAGTTACTTTGTTCAAACGAAAGGCCGCCCACTAAAGCTCGAATCGCACCATTGTTAGGATCGATGGAGACCAAGGCGGCTTGTGCTTTGGGAATTTGTGAAAAACCTAGTGTGCCGTCGGCTTGGCGGCGCACACGGACCATATCGCCGACCTGCACAATGTCTGCAGGCTTTCTCGGCACAGCACCCATGCTGCGGTTATTAATAAAAGGCCGCGCCCAACGCATACTTTGCCAGGTCACAGGTTCCTGTTCGCCGTTATTGAGCAGCACGGTAATGCCATCGCTGTCGACTTGAGTGACAATGGCGGGCAAAAACTGAGTAATAGTGCGTGCCTTGGCCAGCGCTTGGGTCCATTGATCTTGTGCAATGGCGCTGTGTTCTGGCTTGCGATAACCGTGGCGCTGATCATAAGTCACCAGTCCGGTTTGCACGGCCTGATTAGCCTCCATTTGTAAGTCTGAAGGCACTGTGGTGGTGACTGTGTAGCCATCGGTGTAGGCCTGCCCTCCAAATTTACCGACCATTTCTGCACGCGCCATTTCGGCAATATAGGGCGCATAAATATCCGGTGCAGCGATATGTAAGCGCGCACTTAAGGGCTCAGCGACCGCCTCTTTATAATCTTGCTCAGAAATGCGGCCTAATTTAAACATACGGCCTAAAATCCAGTTGCGTCGTTCCATGCTGCGCGTTGGATTAACAATGGGGTTAAAGCGCGAGGGTGCTTTAGGTAATCCTGCAATCATCGCCATTTCTGCTAAGCTGATTTCACGGATGGATTTGCCATAATAGACCTGTGAAGCGGCTTCAATGCCATAGGCTCGGTTGCCGAGGTATATTTTGTTGATATAAAGCTCTAGAATCTCATCCTTAGTTAATTCACGCTCAATTTGTAAGGCCAAGAGAATTTCATTGGCTTTACGAGAGAAGCTGCGTTCACTGGAGAGGAAAAAGTTTTTTGCAACTTGCATCGTGATGGTGCTGCCACCGGTTTGAATACGACCGGTTTTTAGAATCTGTGCAGCAGCACGCAATAAACTGCCAGGGTCAACACCATGGTGGTTGGCAAAATTGTCATCTTCAGCGGCCAGTAGTGCATGAATGAAGTTTTTAGGAATGTCGTCAAAGGCGATAGGGGATCGTCGCATTTCTCCAAACTCAGCGATGAGCTTTGCATCGCTGCTATAGACCCGTAAAGGAATCTGTAGTTCTATACTGCGTAATGATTCAACAGAAGGCAGGTTTGGGCTGAGGTATAAAAACGCACCGCTTAGACTGAGTGCAAGGCCACAAACAACGGCAATAAAAGTGACACAGAGGAATTTCAGCAAGTGCATCAAGGCTATTGGATTCCCAAATAAAAGTGTGAGATGTGCAGGTTACAGAACACAGAATAAAACAGGACACATTATAAGCGTGTTTAATCCAGAGAAGCTATTTACGCTTTCTGACTGATACTGTTTATAGGTGTGCAAAGAAAATTTAACCGCACATATGCTGCGGGTGCTCAATAGGGATGCAGTTGTGCTAGGGCTCTTCAAAAAAAAAGCAAATACGCTGCTTGGCATTGATATCAGCTCGACTTCGGTCAAATTGATTGAATTAAGCCGATCAGGTCAGCGTTATAAAGTTGAGGCGTATGCCGTTGAGACGTTGCCGAGTACGGCAATCGTCGAAAAAAACATTGCTGATTTAGAGTCAGTGGGGCAAGTGATTACTCGATTAGTCGAGAAAGCTGGCACAAGCACTAAGCAAGTGGCAGTAGCAGTAGCAGGTTCTGCAGTGATCACTAAAACCATTGAAATGGATGAAGGATTGTCAGACGAAGAGTTAGAGATTCAACTCAAAATGGAAGCTGATCAATATATTCCTTATCCGTTGGAAGAAGTGGCGATTGATTTTGAAGTGCAAGGGCCTGCACCGCGCGGCAATGGACGGGTTAATGTTTTACTAGCGGCCTGTCGTAAAGAGAACGTGGAAGTGCGTGAGGCTGCTTTAGCCCTAGCTGGACTGACCGCTAAAGTGGTTGAAATCGAAGCTTATGCTTTGGAGCGCGCTTTTAGTTTATTGGCTGAGCAGTTGGGCGGTACAGAGCAAGAATTGACGGTAGCCGTGGTTGATATTGGCGCTACGATGATGACTTTAAGTGTACTGCATGCAGGTAAAACGATTTATACCCGTGAGCAGTTATTTGGCGGCAAGCAACTAACAGATGAAATTCAGCGCCGCTATGGCTTGGGTGCTGATGAAGCCGATATCGCCAAGCAACAAGGTGGCTTACCAGATGACTATATCAGTGAAGTACTGAACCCGTTTAAACAGTCTGTTGTGCAACAGATATCACGGTGTTTGCAATTTTTCTTTGCTGCAGGGCAGTACAGTAAAGTGGATTATATTGTGTTAGCTGGTGGTACAGCTTCGATTGTGGGCTTGGATCAGTTCGTGCAAATTGAGCTGCAGACTCCCACTGTGATTGCTAACCCTTTCGCGAATATGACCCTCAGTAATAAAGTCAGTGCCGGAGCATTAGCAAGTGATGCCCCTGCATTGATGATTGCTTGTGGCTTGGCAATGAGGAGTTTTGACTGATGGCACGCATTAACTTATTGCCTTGGCGCGATCAGTTGCGCGAAGAGCGCAAAAAACAATTTTTAGTGACGTTAGTCGGTGTGCTTATCTTAGCTGGCGCCTGTGTGTTGCTTGCAGATCAATACTTCAATGGCAAAATTGATCAGCAAAACTCGCGCAATGAATTGATTCGCACAGAAAATGCTGCCTTGGATTTTCGTATTAAGGAAATCCGCGAATTAAAAACGCGCCGCCAGCAATTGGTTGAGCGTATGAAAATTATTCACGATTTGCAGGGTAATCGACCCATTGTTGCGCGTGTTTTTGATCAGCTGGTGCGCACTTTACCTGATGGCGTGTACTTTACCGATTTGAAAATGACGGGTCAGACGATCTCCATCGAAGGGGCGGCTGAGTCAAATAACTTAGTGTCCAGCTTGATGCGTAATCAAGATGCTTCAGATTGGCTGAGTACCCCTAACTTAACGGAAGTGAAGGCCTTAAATGCCGACCGTTTAGATCAAACCAATACCTTTAAACTGACGGTGCAGCAGGTTGCGCCCAGTGAGCGGGATCAGCAAGGAGCGCAGCCATGAGTGTTTTAGACTCCTTGAAAAGCTTGGGCAAGATCGATTTTGCTGAGCTGGATCTCAATAATATTGGCTCTTGGCCAGCTGCGGTACGTGCTTTAGCCTGTGTGCTGGCGTTTATTGCTGTATTGGCGCTGGGTTATTTTATGCACTTGACTGATTTACAAGAGATGCTTGAGCGTCAAAAATCAGAAGAAGCCTCGTTAAAACAACAATTCACAGCAAAAGTCAGTCAAGCTGCTAACCTTGAAAAGTATACACAGCAGATGCAATTGATGGAGGCTTCCTTTGAGGCTTTACTGCGTCAATTGCCCAGTGATACGGAAGTGCCGGGCTTGCTTGAAGATATTACCAGCGCTGGACTCAACTCAGGTTTGGAGTTTGAAGAAATTAAACTGCTGGCCGAAGTCACGCAGCCGTTTTATATCGAGTTGCCGATTAAGATTAAAGTTTTTGGTAGTTACCATGACTTAGCTACCTTTGTTAGCGCTGTCGCAGGTATGCCGCGCATTGTGACTTTGCATGATTTTTCGATCCGCCCTGTGAATGCCATGAATAACTCAAAGCTGGTGATGGATATTTTAGTGAAAACTTACCGTTACAATGATCAGGGGGCCAGTAAATGAAAGGCTCTCAGTTGATTGTTGCAGGCTTGTTGGCTATCGGCTTAGTAGGGTGTGATGCAAATAAAGGTCATGCGGATTTGCAGGCGTTTATGGATGAGGTGAGATCGCGACCTAAAGGTGCGATTGAGCCCATGCCCAAAGAAGAAGTGTATGAACCTTTTACCTATCATGCGGCCAGCTACCGCAGTCCATTTCAGCCGCCCGTGAAGATTGAAATGAGTCAGCGGGAAAAAGGCGATGCTGATATTAAGCCGGATGAAACCCGCGTACGACAGTTTCTTGAAAGTTTTAATATTGAGAGCTTTGTGATGGTCGGCACCCTTGCCAATACAGCCGGCACTTACGCCTTAGTTCGTGGTGGCGATGGTGTGCATCGGGTGGGCATAGGTGACTATATTGGTACAAATCATGGACGCATTATTGCAATTACTGCAGCAGGTATAGAAGTGATTGAAATTGTCTCGGATGGCGATGGCGGGTGGTTGGAACGACCACGGACTCTGGCTTTACAGGAGCGTTCTTAAGTGAAGCAAGCTATAAAAATTGACTCTTGGAAAGCACGGCGGATGTGTAAAATGAAAACAAAAATCTCTCGTATAGGTATGGCTTTTTTGGCAGTTATACTTTCGCCAGCATTGTTTGCCGTTAACTTACAAACATTGGATGTGGCAGCATTACCCGGTGGTCAAGTTGAGTTAAAACTCGCATTTGATCAGGCGGTCAACGCGCCGAACGGCTATACCATTGAGCAGCCTGCGCGTATCGCACTGGATCTGCCTGGGGTGAAAAATAAACTTGGCATCAAAAACCGTGAGCTGGGCAATGGAAATGTGCGCAGCTTAAATATTGTCGAAACGCCTGATTTGATGCGTTTGATCATTAATATGACCAGTTCATCACCCTATAACACACGGGTGGATGGCAAATATTTGTATATCGTGGTCGGCGAAGGTGCGCAGTCAAGTCCGCGCCAAGCCGCTGCGCAAGCACCTGCTGTAGTCACTCCTCCTAAAGCGGTGACACAAAAAGGTATTCGTCATATTGATTTTCAACGTGGCGAGCAGGGTGCGGGTAATGTGGTGATTGATTTAAGTGATGACAGCGTAACGCCTGATATTGAAGATCAGGGCGGCAAAATTCGCTTAACTTTTACCAAGTCTTCTTTACCAGAAGCGCTACGTGTGCGCTTAGATGTAAAAGATTTTGCCACACCAGTGCAGTTTGTGAACGCCAGTGAGCGCAATGGCACAGTATCAATCACCATTGAGCCCACAGGGTTTTATGATTATTTAGCTTATCAAACTGATAATAAGCTCACGATCAGCGTCAAGCCTGTCACGCAAGAAGAAATCGAAAAGCGTAATGTAGAGCGTTTTGCTTATACTGGCGAAAAACTCTCCTTAAACTTCCAAGATATTGATGTGCGTTCAGTGCTGCAG
>JAAZJF010000209.1 GCA_012800475.1 Gammaproteobacteria bacterium | reverse complement strand
GGTCATCACTCTATGGGCGATTAACTCGAACTTAGCTTTTTTTCTGAGCAAACAAAGCGTCTAGGCTCTGCTCAAAAGCGTGGTAGTTGATGCGGTCGTACAATTCCATACGGGTTTGCATGGTATCAACCACATTTTTCTGAGTGCCATCACGACGCACAGCTTCATATACATTTTCCGCTGCTTTGTTCATTGCACGGAACGCTGACAGAGGGTACAGCACTAAACCTACATTCGCAGTACGCAACTCATCCACAGTAAAGAGTGGTGTTGCGCCGAACTCAGTGATGTTCGCTAAAATTGGCGCATTCACGCGCTCAGCAAACAGCTTGTACATATCCAGCTCAGTAATGGCTTCAGGGAAGACCATGTCAGCACCGGCTTCAATGCACGCTGCTGCGCGATCTAATGCAGAGTTCAAACCTTCAACCGCTAACGCATCAGTACGCGCCATAATCACAAAGCTGTCGTCTTCACGTGCATCAACGGCGGCCTTAATACGGTCAACCATTTCTTGCTGAGTCACGATTTCTTTATTTGGACGGTGACCACAACGCTTAGCACCCACTTGGTCTTCAATGTGGATGGCTGCAGCACCGGCTTTGCTCATTGATTTAACGGTACGTGCAACGTTGAATGCAGATGAACCGAAACCGGTATCCACATCAACCAGCAATGGCAAATCACAGACATCAGTAATACGACGTACATCAATCAGTACATCTTCAAGACCGGTAATACCTAAATCAGGTAAACCCAGTGAACCTGCAGCTACACCACCACCTGACAGGTAAATGGCTTTAAAGCCCGCGCGTTTTGCTAATAAAGCATGGTTAGCATTAATTGCACCGATAACTTGTAGTGGACTTTCTTCGATGACAGCATCACGAAAGCGTTGACCTGGAGTTATACGACTCATAATTTACCTCGTAGGGGTTGGACGGTGTCATTGGCACCTTGGTAATGACGCTCAATATTGCGTCGCGATGCAGCGATATGGCGACGCATCAGTAACTCGGCTAATTCACCATCGCGTGCTGCAATGGCATCTAATATGCCGTGGTGTTCTTTAAAGGCTTGCTGTGGACGATTGGGCGTTGTGGAGTATTGAATACGATACATACGCACCAACTGATACAGCTCCTCTGTCAGCAGTTGCATCAACATATGATTGCCACTGCCTTGAATAATTTTGTAATGGAAATCGTAATCACCTTCTTGCTGGTAATAACCGACTCCGGCTTGAAACGCCGCATCGCGCTCATGGGTATCGAGCACACTGCGCAGCTGATCCACTTCAGCCTGACTCATACGTTGCGCGGCTAAACGGCACGCCATGCTTTCCAGCGACTCACGTATTTCATACAACTCAATCAGCTCGGCATGGGATAAAGACACCACGCGCGCGCCCACGTGCGGAACACGCACCAATAGGCGTTGGCCTTCTAATCGATGGATCGCTTCCCGTAACGGACCGCGACTGATACCGTACGTGCGCGCTAACTCAGGCTCAGAAATCTTACTGCCTGGTGCAATATCACCGCAGACAATCGATGCTTGAATGCTACGAAAGACCTGCTCAGATAAAGTTGCAGAGTCGCCGCTTATACGTACAGTCTCATCGAGAGGTTCT
The DNA here is from genome assembly GCA_012800475.1 of Gammaproteobacteria bacterium. Classification (GTDB taxonomy): domain Bacteria; phylum Pseudomonadota; class Gammaproteobacteria; order Pseudomonadales; family Pseudomonadaceae; genus Denitrificimonas. Next base: position 4,984 of record JAAZJF010000209.1, on the reverse strand, counting down.
GGCACAGTGTCGACACCTTTAGTTAATCAATGCCTGAAAGCTACATTCAGCCGCACTGTATGTCAACAATTGGCGCAAGATTGTCGACAATCCTGCGACCAAGGTCGAACACAGGAACATATAAGCTGAAGAACTGTCCACTGCAGCGCACACTCATACCTTGCTGTACCGCCCACAGGCGACAGACGAAAGCACTACAGACAAAGGATTGCATGGTTATTTTCAAAATTGCCGATTAGAATAGATCGCTTACCACTGCCCCTCCTATATTGTGGCTGGCTTTTAGCCGCCTAGTCTGAGTCTTGCAGCATAGGACACACTCATATTTCCTTTTAATATTTGCGAGCACTATGAGATTTAATATTTTTGCACTATTAACTTGCCTGATGATCTTGCCCACGATGAGCAACGCAGACGACACAGCCGATACCAAAAGTATTTACGGTTTAAATGAACAGGTTTATATCGCTGATATCGATATGAATATGTCAGCCAAACTCGATACTGGCGCTAAAACAGCTTCTTTAAGCGCACGTGATATCAAGCGTTTTAAGCGTGACGGCCAACCTTGGGTGCGTTTTTACTTAGCGCTCGATGAAGCCCACGAACGTGCTTTTGAACTTCCGTTAGCGCGCATCAGTAAAATCAAGCGCCGCTCGGGCGATTATGATCCTGAAGAAGACAAGAGTTATACACCCAGACCGGTCGTTAAAATGGCGGTATGTATGGGCAAAACCTTGCGCACCATTGAAGTGAACTTGACGGATCGCAGCACATTCCAATACCCTTTTCTGCTGGGTTCCAATGCTTTAAAAAAGTTTAATGCATTGATTGATCCAAGCCTGAAGTATTCTGCGGGTGATCCACGGTGCGACACTCAAAATACCACTACTGCCTTTGCTGAGTAATTAACATGCGTTCTTTGACACTGCACTTAAAAATATTAATCGCCTTCTGTGTCATCATTGGCGCATCCGTCACGGCCTATCAGATTTATGTCTTAGGGATCCCTGTATCAGCGGACGAAACAGATAACCTGTGGAATATTGACGCTAAGGTTGAGTTTAATGCCAATGCGCGCGAGCCGGTCAAGCTGCAGATGTTTGTACCGCCACTGAATCAAGACTACGTCAGCCTCAATGAAAGCTTTATTTCCAACAATTACGGTGTGAGTGTCAACCGCCGTGATGACAACCGCCGTGTGACTTGGTCAGCACGCCGCGCCAGTGGCAAACAAACACTGTATTACCGTTTAGTGATGACCAAGCGCTACAGCGGCGAGCAGATTAAGGCTAAGGGCCCGATTTATCGCGAAACCTTGCCCATCGCCGGCCCAGAAAAAATTGCTGCTGAAGCTCTGCTTGCCCCGATTCGCCAGCACTCAGCCGACATTGAAACCTTTATCAGTGAAGCCATTAAGCGCATCAATAACACTGCCGATGATAATGTGCGCTTATTGCTCGGTGGCGACACCTCCAGCCAACGCAAAGCGGATGTGATTGAAACATTGCTGTCCATTGCTCATGTGCCCATGCAGCGTTTACATACAGTGCGCTTGCAAGCTGATATCGCCCAGTCACCTGAATTGTGGTTGCGCAGCTTTAATGGTGAAAAATGGCTGTACTTTAATCCTCAATCGGGTGAGCAAGGTTTACCCGTTGATCGCATGATCTGGTGGCTCGGTGACGAACCACTGGTTGAGCTGGAAGGTGGTAGCAAAGCTGCGGTGACCTTTACGCTCAATAACAGCGAAATGAATGCCATTCGCTTAGCGCAACTGAGCAATGAAAACGCTGATTCCAGCTTCTTAGAATACTCCTTGTACGGCTTACCACTGCAAACGCAGCAAACCTACCAAGTGATGATTATGATTCCGCTGGGCGTGATGATCATTCTTATTTTGCGTAACCTCGGTGGCTTGCAAACCTTGGGGACTTTCACTCCGGTGTTGATTGCTCTGGCCTTCCGTGAGACTCAGCTGGGTTTTGGTATTGTGCTGTTCACCATTATCACGTCTTTAGGCTTAGCTCTGCGCTCTTATTTAGAGCATCTAAAACTGCAAATGCTACCTCGATTATCTGTGGTACTCACCTTTGTCGTGGTTCTGATTGCTGTAATCAGCCTCTTTAGTCACAAGCTCGGCTTAGACCGTGGCCTGTCAGTCTCGTTATTCCCGATGGTGATTTTGACGATGACCATTGAGCGTCTGTCAATTACTTGGGAAGAGCGCGGTGGCAGTCATGCCTTTAAAGTGGCCATTGGTACTTTATTTGCGGCGTCACTGGCGCACTACCTGATGAGCATCTCTGAGCTGAATTACTTTATCTTCACCTTCCCAGCCGTATTGTTAATTATGGTGGGCTTTATGTTGGCTATGGGTCGCTACCGCGGCTATCGCTTAACTGAGCTGTTCCGTTTCAAAGCCTTCTTAAAGGATTGATGCCATGTTTGGGTTTGGTTTAATTAAAACGTGGCGCGAGCTCAACGCCAAAGGCATTATGGGCATCAACCGCCGTAATGCCGACTATGTACTTAAATACAATAAGCGCAGTTTGTATCCTGTGGTGGATGATAAAATCCTCACCAAAGAGCGCGCCATTGAAGCGGGTATTAACGTACCGCAAATGTACGGTATTATTTCGACTGAAAAAGAAATCGAAAACCTGCATAAGATTATTGGTGAGCGCACTGACTTTGTCGTTAAGCCTGCTATGGGCGCTGGTGGTGACGGTATTTTAGTTATCGCTGACCGCTTTGAGGATCGCTACAAAACCGTGTCTGGGAAAATCATCAGCCACGAAGAAATCGAGCATCAAATCTCTAGCATTTTAACGGGGTTGTACTCGCTGGGCGGCTCACGCGACCGCGCGCTGATTGAGTATCGGGTCAAACCTGATCCACTGTTTAAAAGCATCAGCTATGAAGGTGTGCCCGACATCCGCGTCATTGTTCTGATGGGCTACCCCATTATGGCAATGTTGCGCTTGCCCACGCGCCAATCAGGCGGTAAAGCTAACCTTCACCAAGGCGCTATTGGTGTCGGTGTTGACTTGGCAACGGGCATCACCCTGCAAGGGACCTGGCTCAATAACAAAATCAGTAAGCACCCCGACACCAGCAACCTTGTAGCCGGTCTACAGCTGCCCGACTGGGATGGTTTTATGCGCTTATCAGCCGGTTGTTATGAGCTGTGCGGTTTGGGCTATACAGGCGTTGATATGGTATTGGACCAAGAGCAAGGCCCGCTTATTCTTGAACTCAACGCGCGCCCAGGTTTAAATATTCAAATCGCTAATGATGCAGGTTTAACACTGCGCGCTCACGCCGTAGAGCATCATATTGCTGAACTCAAACGCAAAGGCATCACTGAGACTGTAGAAGAACGCGTACGCTTCTCGCAGTCACTGTTTGCTTCGCACTTGATCCCATAAACCAGTGAGATTTTTGTCCTCATTCGAGCTTAGTGACTCGAATGAGGACAATTAAAGTATTTATGCCTACGTGCCTGCTTTTTGCGCTGCCCTACCACAGCAACCCCGCTGAACACTTTCAACACATCCATAGCCTGCAAGGTGCTGTCTTACTGGACTCAGGTTACCCTGTCAGCCAGCGTGGGCGTTTTGACCTATGCAGCGCGCAGCCTGTGTCGTCCATCACGCCCCTCGAGGATGAGTCTATGGATGACTTTCGCCAGCGCTGTCAAAGGCTGTTGCAGCAATTAGCGTATTGTCCTGCGCCTGCAGATAGTGAACTGCCGTTTACCGGCGGACTGTTAGGTTATTTAACCTACGATTTCAACACCCTCGCCCAATGCACTGAGATTGAAGGTTTAGCCAGCGCCAGCGTGGGTTTATACAACTGGGCGGTGATCAACGATCATCAACTGCAACGCTGCTGGTTGATGTGCCATCCCAGCCTGCCAAGCCAGCGCCAAGCTGAACTGCTAGCCCTATTCAGCACGACAAAGCCCAACCCATCGAGCCCACGTTTCAGGTTAACTCAAGCCTTTAGCCCCCATATTAGCGCCCAGCGTTACCGCGAGGATCTGCAGCGCATCCATCAATATATTCAAGCCGGCGACTGCTATCAGGTCAATTATACTCAGCGTTTTAGCAGCAGCTATCAAGGTGATGCCTGGCACGCCTACCGCCATTTGCGCGAGCGTTGCCCAACGCCTTTTGCGAGCTTTATTCGCGTCAATGCGCAACAAGCCATTGTCAGTTTATCGCCTGAGCGTTTTATTCAGGCGCGCCAAGGTCAGGTTGAAAGCCGCCCTATTAAAGGCACGCGCGCGCGCAGTAGCACACCCAACCAAGACCAAGCTTTGGCAGATGATTTGCTGGCCAGCCCCAAAGATCGTGCAGAAAACCTGATGATTGTCGATTTATTGCGCAATGACCTGGGACGCTACTGCACCCCCGGTAGCGTGCGCGTCCCAGAGTTATTTGCCCTGGAAAGCTACCCCAATGTGCATCATATGGTCAGCAGCGTCACCGGCACGCTCGCGCAAGGCTACGATGCTTTGGATATCCTGATGGGTAGCTTTCCTGGCGGCTCCATCACGGGTGCACCTAAGCGCCGCGCGATGCAGATTATCGATGAACTTGAAGCCAGTGTGCGCAGCATTTATTGCGGTAGTATTTTCTACTTAGACACTCGCGGCCACATGGACAGCTCCATCACCATCCGCACTTTATTGGCTAATAACGGCGAAATCAGTTGCTGGGGCGGCGGCGGAATTGTGTATGACTCGCAGATTGATGACGAATACCAAGAGTCCATTCAAAAAGTACAGGTATTAATGAACACGCTGGAAGAATCACTCAAGCTTTAAGGTGCCGGCTTAAAGCTGTGTCTGCAGCACATGGGATACAAAGAGTGCGCCAGCAATACACAGCACGCCACCAAAAAAAGCCCGCCAATACAGACGCTTTGCAATGTCATCCTCACCGTAGTTGGAGAGCACAAAGGGCTGCCCTTCGCG
>JAAZJF010000208.1 GCA_012800475.1 Gammaproteobacteria bacterium | reverse complement strand
ACATTTTTATAGGATAGGTGCAAAAACAAGTAACAAGACTGATAGGGCAAGGGTCACAGGAAAGCTAGATACAAAAAAGCCCCAAACAGTTGAATGCTTGAGGCTTTATTGATGAATCTGGTTGCGGAAGCAGGATTTGAACCTACGACCTTCGGGTTATGAGCCCGACGAGCTACCAAACTGCTCCATTCCGCGCCGATAAGTATAGCGTCTTTTTGAGCCCTGTCAAACAAAGACTGAGTTTAAATCCAGTAATATGCCGCTCGCGCGCGTTCTAATGTTAAGCTTATGGTTGTAAGGGCACTGTATATAGGGGTTACAGGGGTTGTGAGTTCGCGCAAAATAATTCATATCGATGCAGATTGTTTTTATGCCGCTATTGAAATGCGTGATGATCCACGTCTACAAGGGCGCGCGGTGGCGGTGGGTGGTGCGGCTGAGCGACGGGGTGTGATTGCTGCGTGTAATTACGAGGCGCGTACTTGGGGTGTGCATTCAGCCATGCCCACGGTGCGCGCGCTTAAGTTATGCCCTGACTTGGTGATTATTAAGCCACGCATGGACGCCTATAAAGCAGCCTCGCAATTGATCCATGCTATTTTGCAGGACTACACTGATTACATTGAGCCTTTATCTTTGGATGAAGCTTTTTTAGATGTCAGTCAGTGTGAGTTGTGTTCTGGCAGTGCCACATTGATCGCTAAAGAGATCCGCAGCCGTGTCTGGCAAGAGTTACGCTTGGTGGTCTCGGCCGGTGTCGCGCCTAATAAGTTCCTCGCAAAAATCGCTTCCGATTGGCGCAAGCCCAATGGCTTATTTGTGATTACACCGGATGAAGTGGATGATTTTGTGTTAGCGCTACCGGTTAAAAAGCTCCACGGCGTGGGTCAAGTGACGGCTAAAAAACTGGCATCAATGGGTATCAATGACTGTTCGCAACTGCGTGAGCACAAGCTTATCGCCTTAACTCAGGCCTTCGGTAGTTTTGGTGAGCGCTTGTGGTCTTTGGCTCGCGGTGTAGATGAGCGCCCTGTAGAGCCTCACAGCCGTCGGCAAAGTGTCAGCGTGGAGCGCACTTTCGATCAAGATTTACCTGATTTAGCTGCGTGCCTAGCGCAATTACCTGACTTGCTCAGTGAGTTATCTAAGCGCCAGCAACGCTTGGATGACAGTTATCGTCCCGACAAGCCTTTTGTTAAAGTGAAGTTTCATGATTTTACGCAGACCACCGTTGAGCAAGCCGGTGCCGCTCTGAACTTAGAAAGCTACCGCTTGTTGTTATCTGCAGCTTATTTGCGCGGTAATAAAGCGGTACGTTTGCTAGGTGTCGGTGTGCGCTTAGACGATCAACAACAGCGCCGCGCCGTGCAACTGGAGTTATTTACTTCATGATGCTGATATACATCGGCGCTTTAGCTGTGGTGCGTTTGTGAGCTGGATCACTTACTTGGGGTTGGCATTTTCAGCCTTTATTGCGGCAACGCTATTGCCCATGCAGTCGGAAGCGGCACTGGTTGCCCTACTCGCCTTAAAGCCAAGTGCAGTGTATGCGTTGGTGTTTTTCGCTTCGCTGGGAAATATCTTAGGCTCTATGCTGAACTGGTGGCTGGGCGCACATATACAACGCTGGCAAAACCGGCGCTGGTTTCCAGCCTCCCCTGCACAACTGCAACGTGCGCAACAGTGGTATCAACGCTATGGCCGCTGGAGTTTACTGCTAAGTTGGCTGCCAATTGTTGGCGACCCTCTGACACTGATCGCTGGAGTATTACGCGAGCCGCTGTGGCGTTTTACTCTGCTGGTAACGCTGGCAAAAGTCGGCCGTTATGCCGTGCTCGCTTACATCACACTCTCTGTACTGACGCCCACATAAGCGCATGACTGACACGATCATCCTGCCAACTCTAATCTGTATATCGCTGCGCCAGCAATAGGCTGCTACTGCGCCCTGCTGTATGATTGCTCTAGGTTTATTTTCTGAGATGTATATTCATTATGAGCACAGCATCGGTCAAAACAGGCGGCGCATTTAAATTGGCGCAGGTTGATCCTGAGCAGTATCGCCAGCAAACACGCAAAGCATCGTGGATCATTATCGTGGTTTTTGTATCGTTAGCGATGCTGCTTTCAAGCTTACTGGTGCAGTTTTTGGGCGAACCCGGCGGTGATAACTTTCGGTTTAATTTAGCAGGTGTGGTTGCGGCGGTTATTATTAGCGCTGGATTAGTGCGTTCAGTGTTCAGTAAGCAACCTTGGATGGCAGCCAACGTTTATGGTTGGCAGCTCAAGCGTAGCCTGATGAGTGTTACCAACGTGATGCATAAGGTTAAAGAAGGTGTGGCTGCACAACAGCCGACTGCGATGCTGCTATTACGTTTTTATCATTTAGGCGTGATGCAAATGCATCGTTTAGATGGCAACACCAGTGAGATCAGCCAGATGGTCGCTGAAGTGGATGCCCACCAGCAGAATATGCAAGCTTTGGGCCTAGACACTGATCAGCCAGAACTCAATCCAGCGTGGCTGCAAACTATCAAAATTCAGTAGCTAGACACAACTGCGCGGCTGTTATCACAAGGTATAACAGCCGCGCATGCACATGAGCTTACATTTGTTTAATGGTATGAATGTCGTCTTTATTGATACGAACAGGCTTGCCGTCAAGTTGCTTGAACTCGTAGAAGCCGCTGTCATCATCAAACTTAGGCTTTTTGGTGGTTTCAAGCTGGGTGCCATCTTTTAAAGTAATCACCGTTGGCGAGGAACAACCAGCTAAAGCGATCATAGCTGCAGCAGCAAATAAAGCGCCAATGTATTTCTTGCTCATGGGGTTATCTCCATCATAAATATATAAATGCTTCGTTACATGTGACTAAACACTATGCATACAAGTTCAAAATAACACACTTTCAACCTGTTAAAAGTTAGGCCGTAGGTTCTTCTACGCTAAGCTGATCTAAATCATCAAGCCACTCTTGCGGCACATCGCGTCTTAAACACAACTGGCACTGTTGGCTCTCTGCATCAAACACGATGACGGCCTGTTTTTTCTCCAGTGCATGACGCACACGCTCGATACGCACATCCAAAGGCGTTTGATCGCCATTGTCCATACCATCCCGGGTGACAAAATCTTCGATTAAACCTGTGAGTGTATCGGGCGCTAACTGGGCAAAAGGAATCAACATAAGGGTATTCAATCTATAAAAAGAAGTGCATTTTAGCATAACCCAAGCTGCTCCCTGCACTGAGCACAACAACCAAGGCAGATCACTTATAAAACCTGTATCAATAACGGTACACTTGCAGATTAAAACATGTGTAGGCTTGCATCGTATTAACCTCGACTGTTTTAGCAAGTTCAAGCGCTCAACCAAACCAACACATGCTAACAGTAAAGAATAAGTACCCTTTTATATGAACGATATCTTACAAACAGTTTTAACCTGGTCCAGCAGCAGTCCATATTGGCTGGGCGCGGCCATTTTCATTACCGCTTTTTTAGAATGTTTAGCCTTGGTCGGTATTATTTTACCTGGCGTGGTTTTAATGTT
>JAAZJF010000207.1 GCA_012800475.1 Gammaproteobacteria bacterium | reverse complement strand
GTTCAACGGATTGACTGCGCATTAATTGCAGCATGGCCTGCAAGCTTTGATCATCGCTACGTTGCACCCGTTGCAGAGCTAAGCCAAAGCCTGCATCACTTGTGCTGGATAGCTGAGTGAGTAATGGCCCGTGAGCGGTGCGATACACGGCTTCACGCACTGGGCGCTGGCCTTTAACCACAAAGGTTTCCATGCGCTGTGCTGCTGGGTGCCACTGCTTATCAGACTTGTATTCTAAACGGCCATTCTGGCGGCGCAGTTGCTCACTCACAACATCCTGAGTGTCGGCCATCACCGCGCTTAAGCTGTAAGCGAGCTTGCCATTAAACCCAGACAGCAAAAAAGGTATACCGGGCAGACTTAAGCCCGCCGCTTGCAGTTGTGGCGAGTGCATGCTCACCCAAGTGTAAGGTGAAGCGGGCGCAGTAGATTGAGCGGGTGCCGCGCTGCTGGGCGACTGTGGTTCGGTCAATGCGGTGAATGCCATCAAGCTGCGACCGCTGGCGCTGTGCTGGGGACTGATCACCCAGCTGCTGGCTAAAGGCGCATCCATACTATTGATGGCCGACAGCTGATTCAGATGATCGAGTAATTGTTCTGTGCTGCGCTGCAAGGCTGGATCGCTGAGAGCAGCAGCCGATGTAGTGGTGAGTGTCTGCGCTTCTTGTCGGGCTAAAGGCTCATCAGGATAAATGGGCAGTAACTCAGCTAACTGCGCGCCATCGCCATGTTGAGCTAAGGCTAAAGCCAGGACTTCTTGGGATAGGTTGCCGCTTTGGCTGAAGCTGAATAAGGCAAAGAGTAAGGCGCTGTCCTGTGCTTGCCAGTATTCAGGCATAAAATTGGCACGCGCCAGCTCAGGCGGCAGCGCATCGCGCATCTCAAACAGGTAAGCATTGATGCCGCGGGCATAGATTGCAAAGTAGTCTTGCAGGTTTTGCGGTGCATTTTTATACAGGCGCTGCGCATCCTCTTTAAGGTTAATCGAGCGCATGAAACGGTCCAGATCCAGCACTTGAGCGCCGTGCAGTTCCGCTAAGCGTCCTTGTGCGAGTAAACGCAAATGCACCATCTGCGTGAGGCGATCTTGCGCGTGACTAAAGCCGAGGGTAAACAGCAGGTCATGAAAGTTATTGGCTTCAATCATGGGCATACCCGCAGGGTTGCGCGCGATAAAGCTCGACTGCGCCACACCTTTGACGCGCAATGTGCTGTGATCAGCAATAACGCTGTTGCTCGCGTTCGATTCTAAAAACTGGCAACCGCTTAATTGAGTTAAAGAACCGAGGGCTATAGCAGCGCACAGCACTTTAAAAGCCGAGGTTGGATAACCCAAAAATGAACGCAGAGTGAAAATTGGCATGTTAAAACTCAAGTCAGGAGGCGAGGCGGGCGTTTGATTGGCCCTGCAGACGCCTATTATAGGGTGTGAGCTGTTATCCTTGACATCTTTTTATAGCGCTCGTTCCGCAAGATAGAATCGGCGCATGGATTGGCTGCAACCGCGTATTTGAAAAGCGCTGCCATCACAGGGTGGCGGGATTTTCTCAGGGTTGGCAGTGATCTGTGTAGCGCTTAAATCGAGCATCATATAACGCATCAACACGGCTGCAATCGTCGGCAGTGTTTGTATAGCTTAAGGGTAAGTCAGGTGTTTCTAGCAGAAAAACAGTATGTGCAGTGGCATGAAAATGACCGTGACAATCAAGCGCGTTGGTTGTCTGAAAGCAATCAAGTGCCACCTCAGCGCATCGTGCGGGTGGATGACACGACTACAGCAGATGAAGCCTATCGTTTGGCCTGCGAGGGTACGTCCATGCTCTGGCGCGGTGATTTTCATAATGCGCGGCAATTACTGCAAGCACTGACGCGGCGCATCGATCGCACTCAGCAGCGTAAAACCAATAAAGCCGGTCAAGCTAAACAAGCAGTCAGCGGTAGTGCGGCGATTGCCAACTTGTTTCATCAACAGCGCCAAGCGCAGGCGCAGCGAGCGCATGTGCTCAGTCGTGTGCTGCTTGAGTTTGATGCAGGTTATGTCAGTGTGTTGCGCCGCGCGCCGGATGTCAGTGCGGCATGCAGCGCTGCTTTTGGTGAATTGGATGAGCCTTGTTTAATCTCTTTACGCGATGTGCAAGGCGCTTTGGGCGCCGCGCAATGGCGTGAAAAAGGCGTACCGATTAGCGGTTTAGATCTGTCCATTCATCCGTATTACGGCGTATTTGCGCCCACACGCCATGAGTATGTGCAACTGATGCTCGATGCGCCGTTACCGGCGGTGCATGATGTGGCGTTTGATATTGGGACGGGCACGGGGTTGCTGGCTATTGTTTTGGCGCAACGCGGTGTGCAACAGGTGCTGGCCACTGATTTAAACCATCGGGCGTTGGCCTGTGCGCAGGACAATTTAACGCGCTTAGAGTTGCCTCAGGTAACGCTGGAACAAGCGGATTTATTTCCAGCGGCAGCGCCCTTGGCACATCTCATTGTCTGTAACCCGCCCTGGCTCCCAGCCAAGCCCAGCTCACCTTTAGAATACGCTGTTTATGATCAGGGCAGTGCGATGCTGCGGCGATTTTTAAATAATGCTCGCGCACATTTAGCGCCGCAAGGTGAAGTGTGGCTGATCCTATCGGACTTAGCCGAGCACTTGCAGTTACGCAGCCGTGAGACCTTGATGAGTTGGTTTGCTGAAGCGGGTTTAGCCGTAAAGTACCGTTTGGATACACAGCCCAAGCACGGTCGCAGCCAGGACGCCACGGATCCTTTATTTGCTGCGCGCAGTGCCGAAGTGACGTCATTATGGTGCTTAGTGGCGCAAGCATAAGCCAGCGACATGGTTATCCACAAAAGCTGTGGATAACCATGTGGGTAAGTGGCTTGTATGTCGCTGCAGGGCTTATATTATGGGGCTGTAGCTTAGATTGGTGAAAAATCAAACGCAATAAAAAATCCTTTATAATCAAGGTGTTAAGCCTTTTCCATAAAAGACTTCGAGCGCTGACTGGAAAAATAACAAATATAAAAGTCAACCCTTAAAATGTGGACAAGTGTGCAAGAAAGTCTGTGCAACCACTTGACACTGATACTCAGGCAGCGTTATGTAAATGCACAATATATGCTGAAAATACGCACGATGTGCCGATATTGCAGTCTTACATCCCTGTGCATGTGACGACATGTCGCACTGTGCTTTAGTGTGTAGGCTGTTGCGAGAGCTGGCGCGGGTGTTTACAAGCGTCGCCGAGCAAAGCGTAGTATATTAAGAGCAATATATTTTTTAATCGTTAAAGCGTAGTGCCACATGACTGATACCCCACTCAATCCAGACCATTTTGAACAGCACGACGATGATTTAGCTGTTGCTCCAGCTAAACCCGCGTTACAACCCCCACCCATGTACCGTGTGATGATGTTAAATGATGACTTCACACCGATGGATTTTGTGGTGGAAGTGCTGGAAACCTATTTTTCTATGAACCGCGAACAATCCACGCAAATTATGCTTGCGGTGCACCAGCAAGGCGAGGCAGTGTGTGGTGTGTATACGCGTGATATTGCAGAAACCAAAGCGCATCAGGTGATTCAGTACGCACGTGATTGCAGTCATCCTTTATTGTGTGAAATAGAAAAAGACCTATAACGGACACACAGTTTAAAATGAGGTGAAACCATGTTGAATTTAGAACTTGAGGTCACCCTCAATCTTGCATTCAAAGATGCACGCGTCAGCCGTCATGAATATATGACGGTTGAGCATTTGTTAGTGGCCTTGCTGGATAATCGCGAGGCGGCCACGGTGTTGCGTGGCTGTAATGTGGATTTAGAGGCATTACGCAAAGATTTGCGCACTTTTATAGATGCCAATACACCTCTTTTAGCTGATCGTACCGACGAAGTGGATACGCAGCCCACCTTAGGTTTTCAGCGGGTTCTACAGCGCGCTGTTTTTCATGGGCAAAGCTCAGGTAAAGAAGAAATCGGTGGTGCCAGTGTGCTGGTGGCCATCTTCACTGAAATCGACAGCCATGCCGTTTATTTGCTTAAGCAGCATGATGTGCAGCGATTGGATGTGGTCAGTTATCTCTCACATGGTATTGATACTGAGCCTAAGCCTGCTGCTGGCGATGAGGATGAAGCACAAGAGAGTGCTGCAGCGGGCCGTTCAGCGGCCAATCCATTGCTCGATTATGCGCAGGATTTAAATGAGCAGGCGCGTCAAGGGCGTATTGATCCGCTCATTGGTCGTGAGCACGAAATTGAACGTGTGGCGCAAATTTTAGTGCGTCGTCGTAAAAATAATCCCCTATTAGTCGGCGAAGCCGGTGTGGGTAAAACAGCCATTGCTGAAGGTTTAGCACGACGCATTGTCGATGGTGATGTGCCTGATATTTTATTGGATAGCGTCGTCTACTCGCTTGATTTAGGTGCACTGCTGGCAGGCACCAAGTACCGCGGCGATTTTGAAAAGCGCCTCAAAGCTTTGCTCAATGAATTACGCCAACGCCCGCAAGCGATTTTGTTTATTGATGAAATCCATATGATCATTGGCGCGGGTGCCGCTTCGGGTGGCGTCATGGACGCTTCTAATCTGCTCAAACCACTTTTATCATCGGGCGAGATTCGCTGCATTGGCTCGACCACCTATCAAGAGTTTCGCGAGATTTTTGAAAAAGACCGTGCCTTAGCGCGGCGCTTTCAAAAGGTAGATATCAATGAGCCCTCAGTTGAAGACACTTACCGTATCTTGCAAGGCTTGCAGAGCAATTTTGAACAGCATCACCAAATTACCTACACCGATGCAGCCTTGCGTGCGGCGTCTGAGTTAGCGGCCAAACATATCAATGACCGCTTTATGCCGGACAAAGCCATTGATGTGGTGGATGAGGCCGGTGCTTTCCAGCGCTTGCTGCCGCAAGAAAGTCGCGCTGCCAGTATTGATGTGGCACAGATTGAAGACGTGATTGCGAAAATTGCGCGTATTCCTGCGCGCCAAGTCAGCAGTTCAGATAAAGAACAGTTGCGCCACTTAGAGCGTGATCTACGCTTAACGGTGTTTGGTCAGGAAGCTGCGATTGATGCACTGGCCACAGCCATTAAGCTATCGCGCGCGGGCCTTAAGTCGGCCAATAAACCGGTGGGCTCGTTCTTGTTTGCTGGACCAACGGGCGTGGGTAAAACAGAAGTGGCCAAGCAACTGGCCAGCTCGCTGGGCATTGATTTAGTGCGCTTTGATATGTCGGAATATATGGAGCGCCATACCGTCTCACGCTTAATTGGTGCGCCGCCAGGTTATGTGGGCTTTGATCAAGGTGGATTGTTGACTGAGGCCATCACCAAGCAGCCGCATTGCGTCTTATTGTTGGATGAAATCGAAAAAGCGCACCCCGATGTCTTTAATCTCTTATTGCAGGTGATGGATAACGGCACGCTCACCGATAATAATGGTCGCAAAGCTGACTTTAAACATGTGATTTTAGTGATGACCACCAACGCAGGTGCTGAGTCTGCGGCGCGAGCGTCGATTGGTTATACCAAGCAAGATCACAGCAGCGATGCCATGGAAGTGTTGAAGAAAAGCTTCAGTCCAGAGTTTCGCAACCGCTTGGACAGTATCATCCAATTTGGCCGCTTAAGTGCGCAAACACTGCAGTCGATTGTCGATAAGTTCTTAACTGAGCTGCAAGCCCAGCTTGAGGAAAAGCGCGTGCAACTGGATGTCAGCGCTGAGGCTCGCCGTTGGTTGGCCGAGCATGGTTATGACGCGGACATGGGTGCAAGGCCGATGGCGCGTTTGATCCAGGAGCATATTAAGCGCCCCTTGGCGGAAGAGATTCTCTTTGGTGCGCTGGCTGAAGAGGGTGGTATTGCACATATTGATGCGCAAGGCGATGGCTTAGTATTGACCTGTGCAAAGGAACACAGCGCAGAACCGGCTTAAAATAGACTGAAGGTGCATGCCAGCACAGCGTTGTAGTGTGTTTGGCATGTATCCTGCTTTGTATTCTATAGATCAGAGTACAACACTGTACGGACGTCAAAAAACCAACGTCGTTGCCGCTTATGGGTGATTGCGCAAGTTGAATGCAGTGTGATGTGCAACAAGGTCTCAATACAGAGCCATTTATTCAGCGGTTTTGAGGTTAATAATAATGAGTCAGCAGCCCGCGCAGCATCATATGTCGGTGCAAACAAAAATCAATATTGCGTTGCTTTGCGTATTTTTTGTCGTGACGGCAGCTTCTTTGATGTTTTCTGCCTACAACGAGAAAAAGCTGGTATTAGGCGTCGTTGAACAGCAAACCAAAGATGCGGCTGACAGTTATTTTGACAGCATTAACACTATGATGCTGACGGGTACGATGGCGCAGCGTAATGTGCTGCGCGATAAGATTCTTGCGCGACCGGGTGTGACCGATGCGCGTATTATTCGCACACCTGCCATCACTTCAGTTTATGGCGCAGGCTATGAGCATCAAGCGCCAGCCGATGATTTAGATCAGCGTGCTTTAGCCGGTGAGCAGATTATCGAGATTTCTAAGGGTCAAGACGGTCGTCTTTTGACTGTGATTAACCCCATCCGTGCAGAAAAAGATTATCGCGGCACCAATTGCTTGCTCTGTCATCAAGTGGCGGATGGCAGTGTGGTGGGTGCGGTGCGTATCAGTTATGCCTTGGCCTCGTTAGACAGCCAAGTGCAGCGTAACTTTTGGACTTCTGCGGGCATACAGCTGTTGCTGTTGCTGATTGGTTTAGCAGTGATTATTTTTATTGTGCGTCGCACGGTGATTCAACGTATCAATGCCATGCGCCATACTATGGAAGCGATCGCCCGTGATGATGACTTGAGCTACAACGTGACAATTGGTGCGCGTGATGAGATTGGCGCATTGGGCTGGGCGTTTAATCGCATGATTACTAAATTTAAGCACAGCTTACATGCTGTCTCAGATGTCACTCAGCAGCTCAATACTGTATCGGGGCGCGTCGCTGATGTGGCCGACTCGACGCTGCAGGCTGTGGTTGAGCAGCGTACGGAAACCGATCGGGTCGCCTCAGCGATGCATGAAATGAGTGCGACCGTTCAGGAAGTTGCACGCCATGCCACGCAGACCGCGCAGGCGTCACAAGGCGCGGACGATGAGTCTAAAGCCGGTGTGTTAGTGGCCGAACAAGCCATTGCCGGTATTCGGGATTTGATTGCTGAAATCGAAAGTGCGGCGGTTGTGGTTCAGCATGTCGAAAGCGATACAGCCAGCATCAGTGAAGTGCTCAATGTTATTAAAGGCATTGCCGAGCAAACCAATCTATTGGCCTTAAACGCAGCCATTGAAGCAGCGCGCGCTGGCGAGCAAGGCCGAGGTTTTGCTGTGGTGGCTGATGAAGTGCGCACTTTAGCCTCGCGCACACAAAAATCCACTGAAGAAATTCAAAATATGATTGAGCGTTTGCAGTTGGGTGTTAAAAATGCTGTGAGTGCCATGGCTGCGGCGCAAAAGCGTGCCACGACAGGTTCGGTGTGCGTTGAAAAAGCGTCGCAAAGTTTGCATGTGATCGCCGCAGAAGTGGCCACCATCAATCAGATGAATGTGCATATTGCCGGCGCTGCTGAGCAGCAAAGCGCAGTGACAGAAGAGATTAATTCTAATATCACCCGTATCAGTCATATTGCCGATACCACCTCATCCGGTGCGACCCAGACGATGCACAGCAGTGAAGATCTGTTGCGTTTAACCGCAGAGTTACGCCGCTTGGTCAGTCAATTTAAATTGTAATAGGTGTGCAGTGTGCATTAACAAAAAAACACGCTAAGGCGTGTTTTTTTGTAAGTTGCGTATCTGTTCTTGCAAAGCTGTAATAGTGCGATTGGTTTGCGCGCGGTAGGCATCAAAGTCAGCCAGTGACGGTGCGGGTTTAGCTTGAGGCGCTGCTTGTGCCTTAGGACGCTGATCAAGCTCGCTGCGCAGAATCAACACATCTTGCTGTAAGCGGGTGATGTCATCTGTGGATGATGTAGTGCTCTGTAGTTCGCGAGCCTGAGTTGAGAGCGTTTTAACCTGGGCGCTCAGCTGATCTATATCTGCAAGCTTGTCTTGCTGCGCTTTGAGTGTGCTGGCGAGCTGCTGCACCTGTGTGTGTTGTGTTTTAAGTTGTTGGCTGAGCTCGCTCTGCAAGGTTGCCAGAGCGGTACTGTGTTGCGCCAGTGTCGGCTTGAGCTCGGTTAAAGTGGTGCTGTGCTGTGTCAGGGTTTTGCGTTGTTGCTCAAGCGTGCTGGTTAAATCCTCTTGCAACTGTGTGAGGGCGGTCAGCTCACGACTGAGCTTGCTTAAATCTGAGCTGTGCTCGGTCAGCTGGGTGTGTTGTTGTTTGTGTATGTCTACAGCGCTGCTTTCGAGGGCTTCAATGCGTTTTTTTAAACTGGTGGTGCCGCTGGCCACACTGCTTTGTGCGGCATGCACTTGGCCGGTAATCTCCTGAATACGTCCGGCTGCAGATTCACTGGTTTTAGAAAAGCTGTCTTGTGTTGCGACTAATTGCTGCTCAAGCAGTTGTAAGCGTTGTACGCTCCACCAGCCAAAAGCGGCGCTGGAGCAGACAATAGCTAAGGTCAGTGCCGATAATAGACCCACACCTTTAGAGCGCGCTTGCTGTACGGGGCGTGTGTTGCTTAGCAAGGGTTCAGGCTCAGCTGTTGATGTACTGAGCTGGGGTTCAATGCGTCCATTGGGTAGGCTGTCCAAGTCATCATCAGTGTCATTGTGCATAGTCAGTCAATTACTCGTGCAAGCAGTTAAAAAATCAGTATAGCGCAAACTTAAGTGCAGCTTTTTGGGGTGTCGCAAGGTTGTAGCACAATAGATAACATCGCTCTTGGGAAGTTCAGTGCATCAGGCTGCGCGCTGAATAAACAGTGGTGTATAGGGTGCTGGCAGCTTAAAATAGAGAATCTTATAAGCCTGTGTGGAGTGCACGATGAGTTTATTTTTAGTGGGTGTATTCGTCGTGGCCATTTTGGCTGTCGCTTGGGGTGTGAGTTTATACAACGCCTTGGTGCGTTTAAAACACAGCGTCAGTAAAGCTTGGGCCAATATTGATGTGTTATTAAAGCAACGCCACGAAGAGCTGCCTAAGCTGGTAGAAACCTGCAAACAGTATATGCAGTACGAGCAGGCCACGTTAGAAGCAGTGATTACTGCGCGTCAAGCGGTGTCCAAGGCGCGCGAGCAGCACGATTTAGGCGCGCTAGGCCAGGCGGAAACAGGTCTGCGCACAGGTTTAGGACAGCTCTTTGCTTTAGCTGAAAATTACCCTGAGCTCAAAGCCAATGACAATTTTAAGTTTTTGCAGCAGCGTATCAGTGCGTTAGAAAGTGGCATTGCTGATCGGCGCGAGCTGTATAACGAGGCTGTGAATCTTAATAATGTGCGTATTGAGCAATTTCCTGATGTATTGATTGCCCGCTATTTTAACTTTCAGGCTGCGCAATTGTTGCGCTTTAGCGATGCGCAGTTGGCTGATGTTGATATTAAAAGTTTGTTTGGTTAATTCGCAGTGGATTTTCTAGGCTTAAGTGTGACGCTGGGCGTGGCAGGTGGTGCTGCGTTGGGTGGCGGTTGGTGGTGCTTGCATAATTTAAAAAAAGCGCGCTACCTGCTGGATACACCCACCTCGAAAATACGTTCAGCTGCGCAAGGTTATGTTGAGCTGTATGGGGTGATTGAGTCGCGCACTGAGTTGTTAAGGGGCCCTTTAAGCGAGCAGCCTTGTGTGTGGTGGTCATTTAGTATTGATGAGCAAGTGCATCAAGAGCGCAGTACGCCACGTTGGAATACTGTTGAGAAGGGCCGCAGCACAGCCTTGTTATCCTTAAGTGATGGTACGGGCGAGTGTTGGATTGATCCGCAGGGTGCGCATGTCTTACCGATGACGCAACAGGTCTGGTATGGCACTGCTAAGCATCCATTAAAGCAACAGATGCGTACGCATATGCTTGCTCATATGTTTGTCGGGCGTAAGCGTTACCGTTATACCGAGCAACGGATGCATGTGGGCGATCCATTGTATGTGATTGGTGATTTTGTCACTCGAGGACAGGGGCGTGAAGCCTTAGATGTAGAGGCGACACAAAGTGCGCTGATACGTGAATAGAAAACTGATTTCCCAGACTTAGTGCAGCGTTTTGATCGCGACGGCAATGGCGAGTTGGATGTGCAAGAGTGGCAAGCTGTGCGTCAGAGTGCGCAGGAGCAAGCGTTGTTGCAGCAACAGGCGCAACATCAGGAACCCGCGCAACACTATATGCGTCAGCCACGCGAAGGGCAGCCCTTTGTGCTCTCCAACTACGGTGAGGATGACATTGCAAAGCGTCTGTATTGGCGGGCTTTTTTTGGTGGCGTGCTGTGTATTGCTGGCGCACTCTTTGTATCCCATGTGCTGC
>JAAZJF010000206.1 GCA_012800475.1 Gammaproteobacteria bacterium | reverse complement strand
TGAAACTCACCGGTTTCCATCAGTTTCTTTTCAATCCGCTCCGTGACCTGTTGCGCCATCTCCTGCGCAGTAGCACCGGGCCAAACGGTATTAATCACCATCGCTTTAAAAGTAAAAGGCGGGTCTTCACTTTGCCCCAAAGAGCTGTAGGACTTGCTACCAATGAGCGCCAGCATGACCATAGCAAACAACACCAGCGGGCGATTATTCAAAGCCCATGCAGAAAGGTTAAAGCGCATCTGCATTACTCCTGTGAGCTAAAAACAATAGGCTGATTGTTACGATCCACCGCACGCACGGCCTGATCTGCTAACAACAAGTGCACACCGGCCACAACCACCCACTCATCGCCCTGCAAACCACTCAACACCGGCGCATGGGTTTGTGTAAAGGCACCCAGTTTCACCGGACGCTGTGCAACGGTTGACGTCTCTGGATCAACCACCCACACATAGGCCTGCTGACCTTCAGCATTCACAGCCGATAAGGGCACACTGTACTGCTCTTGCGCGTCTGCTTGAATATACACTCGAGCGCTTTGTCCGAGCTCTGCAGCAATAGTGGCCGTGCGAAAAGCAACACGTGCCGCATAGGTGCGCGAACGAGAATCTGCCGCAGGAGCAATCTCACGGATTTCACCCGCAATGCGCTGATCGGGTTGTGACCACAAAGATACTGTAACCGGCTGCCCAACTTTAAAACGTTCAATGGCTTGCTCAGGCAAGTTAATCGCTACTTCACGCTCACCGTCCACCGCTAACACAAACACCGTCTGCCCTGCTGCCACAACTTGCCCGGCTTCCACTTGTGCTTGCGCAATCACGCCATAATACGGCGCACGCAACTGAGTGTACTCAGCTTGGTTTTTCGCTGCAGCTAGCTCAGCTTGTGCTTGGCGTAAACGCGCCTGACCACTTTTAAACTGGCTTTGCGCATTATCGTAATGCGAGCGACTGAGCATCTGCCGATCAAGTAAGGTTTTATAACGATCACGTTCAGCGCGCACTAAGTCTAAATTAGCCTGCGCAGCCGAGACCTGTGCCTGCATCGCCTCTAAGTGCAAACGCACATCTTCCGGATCGAGCTTAGCCAAGACTTGATCAGTCGTAACTTTTGCCCCCACATCGACCAAGCGTTGCGTCACCTTGCCGCCCAGACGAAACGCCAGCTCAGGCTCTAAACGGGCGCGCACTTCCCCAGGAAACGCCATTTGTGTTTGGCTGGCTGCTTCAGGCTGCACCACCATCACAGGCCGCACTGTATTCACAACGGGTTCTTCATGACCACAGGCACTCAACAGAGTCAGTGACAACGCGATAAAAGCATAAGCAAGACGATGCAACATAATCAATTAACCTTTCACGGCAACGGCGGGAATACATCATTAAAAACGTAGTAAAATACTATACTATGGAGTTCATTATATCTTTGCTTTTATACAGCAACAGTACCCTGCCCTGCAGCACTCAAGTACTACAACTGCAGTTTTTAGCAAAACCGCCGTAAACCCTCGCCCGAAAGGGCGGGGATATAAGGCGGGGCGCAAAGCGCTTTACTCAATCGCTGTTTGACTTTCGATATACGCCTTTAATGTG
>JAAZJF010000205.1 GCA_012800475.1 Gammaproteobacteria bacterium | reverse complement strand
TGGGAAGGTGCATTAGCGGGTGAGCGCACCATGAAAGGTATGCGTCCACTAGCGGTACTGGGTGACAACATCACCACGGACCACTTGTCACCGTCCAACGCCATTATGATGGACAGTGCAGCCGGTGAATATCTGCACAAAATGGGCGTGCCTGAAGAAGACTTCAACTCCTACGCAACGCACCGTGGTGACCACCTCACCGCGCAACGTGCCACCTTTGCTAACCCTAAACTGTTTAACGAAATGGTTTTGGATGAGCAGGGCAATGTGCGTCAAGGATCCTTTGCGCGCATTGAGCCAGAAGGCCAAGTCACGCGTATGTGGGAAGCCATTGAAGCTTATATGAAGCGCAAGCAGCCGCTGATTATTGTTGCTGGTGCTGACTACGGTCAGGGTTCATCACGTGACTGGGCGGCTAAAGGTGTTCGCTTAGCGGGCGTGGAAGTGATTGCGGCGGAAGGCTTTGAGCGTATTCACCGTACCAACCTGATTGGTATGGGTGTATTGCCACTGCAGTTTGCTGAAGGCACAACTCGTATCACGCTCGGCTTAGACGGTACTGAAACCTACGATGTTGAGGGTGCACTTAAGCCGGGTAACACTATGACTTTAGTGATTACACGCAGCAACGGTGAAATCGTACGTGTGCCGATGCTCAGTCGTATTGATACGGCAGCAGAGCAGGTTGTATATGAAGCGGGCGGTGTGTTGCAGCGTTTTGCACAAGAGTTCCTTGCTGAAACTACCAGTGCTTAATGTTCGTTAAGCTGTCACTGAACCCGCTCAATAAGGAGACTTGTTGAGCGGGTTCTTATTTTCTAGCGATGGTCTGTGTGCAATCACAGCATTTTGTTAAATCAGGGAGATTCCACTATGAGTCAGGTCCCACAAATTAAAATTCCAGCCACCTATTTGCGTGGCGGTACCAGCAAGGGTGTGTTTTTTCGTGTTGATGACTTGCCCCAAGCTGCGCAGCAGCCCGGTGCTGCACGCGATAATATATTACTGCGCGTGATTGGCAGCCCAGACCCTTACGGTAAGCAAACCGATGGTATGGGCGGCGCAACGTCCAGCACCAGTAAAACGGTGTTGCTGTCTAAAAGTGAGCGCGCTGATCATGATGTTGACTATTTATTTGGTCAAGTGTCGATTGATAAGCCCTTTGTCGACTGGAGCGGTAACTGCGGCAACTTAACTGCGGCGGTGGGCTCCTTTGCTATTTCTAACGGACTGGTTGCTGCTGATAAGATACCGCAAAACGGTATCTGCATTGTGCGTATCTGGCAGGTCAATATTGAAAAAACCATTATTGCCCATGTACCCATCACCAACGGTGAAGTACAAGAAACCGGTGACTTTGAGCTCGATGGTGTGACCTTCCCAGCGGCTGAAGTGCAAGTCGAGTTCTTGGATCCGGCGGATGGCGACGGTGATGATGCAGCGATGTTCCCTACGGGCAACGTGGTCGATGATTTAGAAGTGCCAGGTGTCGGTACGCTCAAAGCCACCTTGATCAATGCGGGTATCCCAACTATTTTTGTTAATGCTGCAGATATTGGTTATACCGGTACTGAATTGCAGTCAGCGATTAATAGTGACAAAGAGGCCTTAGCTAAGTTTGAGCTGATCCGTGCGCACGGTGCAGTCAAAATGGGCTTAATCAAGGATGTGGCCGAAGCTGCAGCGCGTCAACATACGCCTAAAGTCGCTTTTGTTGCGCCACCTGCGGACTATGTATCCTCCAGTGGTAAAGCCATTCAAGCGGCAGATATTGATGTGTTGGTGCGTGCTTTATCCATGGGGCAATTGCACCATGCCATGATGGGTACCGCGGCTGTGGCCATTGGTACCGCGGCTGCCATTCCAGGTACTTTAGTCAACTTGGCTGCCGGTGGTGAAGATCGCCAAGCGGTGAATTTTGGTCATCCGTCGGGTACCTTACGCGTGGGTGCAGAAGCCGCACAAGAAAACGGCAAATGGATTGTGAAAAAAGCCATTATGAGCCGCAGTGCACGCGTGCTGATGGAAGGCTGGGTGCGTATTCCTGGTGACAGCTTCTAAAGTTTGATCGATGAATACGATAAAAAGCGCTCTTAATGGGCGCTTTTTTGTATCGGTAATGTCGATTGTAGCGCTCGCTCGCAGCGCCGCATGGCCTTGATTAAGGCTCGTTTTAGGGGTTTATCGCTGCATAGGTATACAATGCAGCGCAGATCGAAGCTGAAGTGCAGCGTATC
>JAAZJF010000204.1 GCA_012800475.1 Gammaproteobacteria bacterium | reverse complement strand
TGCGAATTGCTGACAGACACTGCCGGACTTGTTCGGGTAGCGTTTGAGTTTAGCCGCGACGAGCAGAAAGTAGCAGTAATGCAACTGAAGCTTGAATCGGAGGTTAGGATGATCTGCCAGCGTTGCTTGGACGAAGCAGTCATACCTGTCAGCGGTGAGTATCTGTATGCCATCGTTGTTCCTGGCACAGAAGAAACACACTTCCCGCAAGGGTACGACGTACTTGAAGTGGGTGAGGAGCCTTTGGATTTACTGGCATTGATTGAAGATGAGTTATTACTCTCTTTGCCGATTGTCCCTATGCATCCACCTGAAGAATGCCAGCAACCGGCTGGACTCATCGAGTCCGAGACGAGCAAGAATGCGGTTACACGGTCCAACCCATTCAGTGTATTGGCGCAATTAAAGCGTGACCCAAACGTTTAGGAGTTAATAATTATGGCTGTTCAGAAGAGCAAGAAATCCCGTTCAGCGCGTGACATGCGCCGTTCACACGATGCACTCACCGCAAGCACTTTGACTGTAGAGCAAAGCACTGGCGATATGCGTTTGCGTCACCACGTATCACCAGAAGGTGTATACCGTGGACGTCAAGTGATCGCGAAGGATTCTGCTGAGTAAACCTTGACAGGTTCAGCGATAGCGATTGATGCAATGGGCGGGGACTTCGGTCCCCGCCTTGTTGTTTGTGCATCGGTAAAAAGTTTGCAAGAACACCCTAAGCTGCACTTAGTGTTAGTGGGTGATTCTGCAGTGATTGAGTCTGTTCTGACTCAATGTTCTCAAGTTGACTATGCTCGACTGACTATTCATCACGCCAGCGAAAGTATTGCTATGAGTGACTTGCCCGCGCATGCCTTGCGCCATAAGTCAGACTCATCTATGCGTGTTGCTTTGCAATTGCTACGCGATAAGCAGGTGCAAGCCTGTGTGAGTGCGGGTAATACCGGCGCGTTGATGGCGCTGGCTAAGCATATTTTAAACCCTCTACCGCATATTGAGCGCCCCGCTATCATGACGGCGTTGCCGACTTTAGATGGCGAAACACATTTATTGGATTTGGGTGCGAATGTGGATGTGAGTGCACAGCAGTTGGTGCAATTTGCATTAATGGGTTCGGCTGCAGTGCAAATTCAGGGTGTGGCGCATCCGCGTGTCGCTTTGCTGAATGTGGGGCGTGAAGCTATTAAAGGTAATCAACAAGTTAAGCAAGCCGCTGCTGAGTTGGAGACCCTGTCGCACATTAATTACATTGGCTATATCGAAGGCGATGGCGTGTTTCGTGGTGATGCAGACGTTGTGGTGTGCGATGGATTTGTTGGCAATGTGCTGCTCAAATCCAGTGAAGGCTTAGCTCATATGATTGCTGCGCGTATTAAGCAGCGTTTAGGGCGTGGTCCGCGGGCTTGGTTATTGGCTTGGCTGGCAGCGCCGCTCTTAAAAGTATTGCGCTCAGAGCTTGCACCTGAGCGCTACAACGGCGCGTGCTTATTAGGTGTTGATGGCGTGGTGGTGAAAAGCCACGGTAATGCATCACAAGCAGCCTTTCAGGCGGCGATTAGTGTGGCGTATAAAGCGGCTCAAGAAGATCTTGCAGAGCGTTTACAGGCGCACTTGCAGAGGTTGGCTGGTGTTTAAGTGTAAGCTTATACAGGCTAAATATAAGTAAAGTGTGACGGATGGATAAGGCTTATCATCCAATAGTCGGTTTGTTATTCGCATCCTATGCGTGCAAACTTCCTTTGTTGAATGACAGGTAATAATAGTTATGAAGGCTTCTCTTGCGTTTGTATTCCCCGGCCAAGGCTCACAAGTCGTTGGCATGTTGGCAGACATTGGTGCTGCAGAGTCGATTGTGCTGGATACCTTTGCCGAAGCATCTGCTGCTTTAGGTTATGACCTCTGGGCACTCACTCAGCAAGGCCCCGCTGAGGTTTTGAATCAAACCGATAAAACTCAGCCCGCTATTTTAACTGCATCGATTGCGTTATGGCGTCTGTGGCAAGCCAAGTCAACGGCTCAGCCTGCCTATGTTGCAGGGCACAGTTTAGGTGAATATGCTGCTTTGGTTGCTGCGGGCAGTGTGTCTTTAGCGGATGCTGTGCGTTTGGTTGAGCTGCGTGGTCAGTTGATGCAAGAAGCCGTGCCGGCAGGTACAGGCGGTATGGCGGCAATTTTAGGTTTAGATGATGCTGATGTGCAGGCAGCTTGTGCGCAAGCGGCACAAGGTGAAGTTGTCAGCGCGGTCAACTTTAATGCGCCAGGTCAGGTTGTGATTGCGGGTGCCGCTGCTGCTGTTGAGCGTGCCATTGTCGCTTGTAAGGCACGCGGTGCTAAGCGTGCGATGGCTCTGCCTGTGAGTGTGCCTTCGCATTGTGCATTGATGCAGCCTGCTGCAGAGCAATTTGCACAGTCCTTAGCGGCCATTGAGTGGCAGCAGCCCAACATTGCTCTTGTGCAGAACGTCACGGCGGAAGTCGTCACTGATCTGGCAGTCTTAGAGCAAAACTTGTTGGCACAGTTGTACAGCCCTGTGCGCTGGGTTGAGTCCATGGTGTGCTTAGCAGCGCAAGGTGTGACTGAGGTCGTTGAATGTGGACCGGGTAAAGTTCTGTCTGGCCTGAATAAACGCTGCATTAAAGGCGTTAATACGTATAATTTGGATACCCCTGAAGCTTTTGCCGCCGCTGTTGCTGCGCAGCTTTGAGATGGAGAAGAACATGAGCTTACAAGGTAAAGTGGCATTGGTAACCGGTGCTAGCCGTGGGATTGGCCAAGCCATTGCCCTGCAGTTAGGCGCACAAGGCGCAACTGTGATTGGTACTGCAACATCAGAGAAAGGTGCGCAAAGCATCACTCAAGCGTTACAAGATAACGGCGTTCAAGGTGTGGGCATGGTGCTCAACGTCTGCGATGCTGAGTCTGTTGCTGCAACTTTGGAGCGTATTCAGACTGAGTTTGGCGCGCCATTGATTCTAGTCAATAACGCAGGCATTACCCGCGATAATCTGATGCTGCGTATGAAAGATGACGAATGGTTCGATGTGATTGATACCAACTTACACAGCCTGTACCGCATGTCTAAAGCCGTTTTGCGCGGTATGACTAAAGCACGTTGGGGCCGAATTATCAGTATTGGCTCAGTGGTAGGTGCAATGGGTAACGCAGGTCAAGTAAACTACGCCGCAGCAAAAGCCGGCTTAGAAGGTTTTGGTCGCGCACTGGCACGTGAAGTGGGCTCGCGCTCAATCACAGTCAATGCGGTAGCACCGGGCTTTATCGATACGGATATGACCCGCGAATTGCCTGAAGCACAGCGTGAAGCACTGATGACCCAAATTCCATTAGGACGTTTAGGTCAGGCTGAAGAAATCGCTAATGTGGTGACTTTTCTGGCTTCAGAGCAAGCGTCATATGTCACTGGAAGCACGATTCCAGTGAATGGCGGCATGTATATGAGTTAAAATGACTGTTATTGTGACCGAAGCGCGGTGTTTTGAGTCATAATTGCAGTTTGTAGGATTCGAACTTTATGTGCGCTGTGTAGTGCAAGCACATACAGATCAAATAAGTAGTTCGCAAAGGGCAAGCAGTTCGCTTAAAATGCGCGAACCCTTTTTATACAAAGTGGCAGCTTAAGTTGCCCAGTTTATCCATTTAGGAGTGATACACGGTATGAGCACTATCGAAGAACGCGTTAAAAAAATCGTTGCTGAGCAGTTAGGTGCTAAAGCAGAAGACGTGACTAACAGCGCATCTTTTGTTGACGATTTAGGCGCAGATTCATTGGATACAGTTGAGTTGGTTATGGCTCTTGAAGAAGAGTTCGAGACTGAAATTCCAGATGAAAAAGCTGAGAAAATCACCACTGTTCAAGAAGCAATCGACTACATCAACGCTCACGCGC
>JAAZJF010000203.1 GCA_012800475.1 Gammaproteobacteria bacterium | reverse complement strand
CGGCCCTGAGGCCATAGCGAATGAAAACTTTTACAGCAAAAAATGAAACAGTACAGCGCGACTGGTATATCGTCGACGCTGCAGGCCAGACTCTGGGTCGTTTGGCCACTGAGATTGCTAGCCGTTTGCGCGGTAAGCACAAGCCTGAGTATACTCCGCACGTTGATACTGGCGATTACATCGTTGTTATTAATGCTGAGCAGGTTCGTGTCACTGGTAATAAAACATCAGATAAAATCTACTACTCACACACTGGTTTTCCTGGCGGTATCAAGGAAATCAGCTTTGAGAAGTTGATTGCTAAAGCACCTGAACGCGTTCTTGAAGCAGCCGTTAAAGGTATGCTTCCAAGAAATCCGCTGGGCCGCGACATGTATCGCAAGCTGAAAGTGTATGCAGGTACTAACCACCCGCATGCTGCACAGCAGCCCCAAGAACTTAAGATTTAACGGGATAGTTGATTATGTCGGCGACTCAAAATTACGGCACTGGCCGTCGCAAGACTGCAACCGCACGCGTTTTTTTACGTCCGGGTACAGGCAGCATTTCTATTAACAATCGCACCGTAGAGGATTTCTTTCCTCGCGAAACTGCACGAATGATGGTTCGTCAGCCGCTAGTGTTAACAGAAAATTTAGAAAAATTTGACCTCATGATCACCGTTGCCGGTGGTGGTGCGAGCGGTCAAGCAGGTGCAATCCGTCACGGTATTACACGTGCTCTGATGGAATATGATGAAACTTTACGTCCAGAACTGCGTCAAGCAGGCTTTGTTACACGTGATGCGCGTGAAGTTGAGCGTAAGAAAGTGGGTCTGCGTAAAGCACGTAAGCGTCCTCAGTACTCTAAGCGCTGATCGATACTTGCTGCAGAAGAACGCCCGTTTCCGCAAGGATTCTGGGCGTTTTTTGTATCTGAATTGCCCTGCGACACTATGTCGCTCGTGTGTTGGTTGTGGTTTGACCTGCTATTAGACGAATTGTCGCGTGTGACAACTTGTCAAGAAGGCACCTTTTCTTTACCATTTGTAAAATTTGAAAATGGTAAATCGCTTTTTTCTGATTACAAGGCCTGACAACAGGCTATATAGCTGATGGGAGACGACTTAATGAGCAATGACGGCGTTAATACGGGCCGACGTCGCTTTCTAGTAGCAGCCACCTCTGTGGTGGGTGCAGCTGGAGCGGCAGGGGCTGCGATCCCGTTTCTGGGGTCTTGGGCCCCCAGTGCTAAGGCGAAAGCCGCGGGAGCACCGGTGCGGGTCAATATAAACAAGGTTCAGCCAGGGCAGCAAATCGTTGCTGAGTGGCGCGGTCAGCCTGTGTTTGTATTGCACCGCACCCCTGAAATTATGGAAGGACTGAAAACGATTGATGCACAAATGGCTGATCCTCAGTCGCAACAGTCTGACCAGCCTGATTATGTCGATGCTTCTGCGCGCTCAATCAAGCCTGAGTTGCTTATTGTGCTCGGTGTTTGTACGCACCTAGGTTGTTCGCCAACCTTTAGACCTGAAGTCGCGCCTGCTGACTTGGGTCCTGAGTGGGTGGGTGGTTACTTCTGTGCATGTCATGGTTCACGCTATGATTTAGCTGGTCGTGTTTACAAAGGCCAGCCAGCACCACTGAATTTACCTGTTCCGCCACATTCCTATGAGACAGACAATGTCATTCTTATTGGTGTTGATGAGGAGGCTGTCTGATGAGTAAGTTTATGGAGTGGGTGGATGCGCGTTTCCCTGCCACTAAAATGTGGGAAGACCATTTATCTAAATACTACGCACCGAAAAACTTCAACTTTTTCTATTTCTTTGGCTCATTAGCGCTCTTAGTTTTAGTCAATCAGTTGTTAACCGGTATTTGGCTCACCATGAGCTATGAGCCGTCTGCAGAAGGTGCGTTTGCGTCTGTCGAGTACATCATGCGTGATGTGGAGTACGGCTGGATCTTGCGTTACTTGCACTCTACAGGTGCGTCAGCCTTCTTTGTTGTGGTTTACATGCATATGTTCCGCGGCTTGCTATACGGCTCCTACCAGAAGCCACGCGAGCTTGTGTGGGTCTTCGGTATGTTGATCTACTTAGCCTTGATGGCTGAGGCTTTCATGGGCTACTTATTGCCATGGGGTCAAATGTCCTACTGGGGCGCGCAGGTGATTATTTCAC
Source organism: Gammaproteobacteria bacterium (assembly GCA_012800475.1). Taxonomy (GTDB): domain Bacteria; phylum Pseudomonadota; class Gammaproteobacteria; order Pseudomonadales; family Pseudomonadaceae; genus Denitrificimonas. Next base: position 1,853 of record JAAZJF010000203.1, on the reverse strand, counting down.
TGTTTGGTGCGATTCCGGTGATTGGTGCTGACTTAACTGAGTGGATCCGTGGTGACTATCTGATTTCAGGTATCACACTGAACCGCTTTTTTGCTTTGCACGTGATTGCGGTACCTATTGTTCTGCTTGCGTTGATTGTTTTACACATCTTAGCCTTGCATGAAGTGGGTTCAAATAACCCCGATGGCGTTGATATCAAGAAGCATAAAGATGAAAACGGTATTCCTTTAGACGGTATTCCTTTCCATCCGTACTACACAGTTAAAGATATTGTGGGTGTTGTTGTATTCTTGTTTGTGTTCTGTTTTGTGGTGTTCTTCTTCCCGGAAATGGGTGGATACTTCCTTGAAAAGCCGAACTTTGAACAAGCTAACGCATTGAAAACGCCTGAGCATATTGCCCCTGTATGGTACTTCACACCTTTCTACGCAATATTGCGTGCAGTACCTGATAAGTTGTTAGGTGTTGTGGCGATGGGTGGTGCGATTGCAGTGTTGTTTGTCCTGCCTTGGTTAGACCGCAGCCCCGTTAAATCTATGCGTTACAAAGGCTGGATTAGCAAGCTTTGGTTACTGATTTTCTGCGTCAGTTTCGTGACTCTTGGCTGGCTGGGTGTTGTTCCAGCAACAGATGAGCGCACATTTATTGCACGGATCTGTACTGTTCTTTACTTCGCTTACTTCATTCTGATGCCTTTCTATACCAGAATGGAAAAGACTAAACCGGTTCCGGAAAGGGTGACTGGCTGATGAAAAAGCAAATTGCTGCATTAATTTTAGCTGCGATTCCGATGTTTGGTTTTGCTGCAGAAGGTGCTTATCCTTTGGATAAAGTATCAATTGATCTGACTGATAAAGCGGCACTGCAAGATGGCGCACAAACCTTTGCAAACTATTGCATGGGTTGCCATGGTGCTAAGTTCCAACGTTATGAGCGTGTTGCGACTGACTTGGGTATCAGTGAAGAGTTGATGATGGATAACTTGGTGTTTCCGGATGCTAAGTTTGGCGATCACATGAAATCAAGCATGCGTGATACTGACGCCAAGCTTTGGTTTGGTGCGCCGCCGCCTGACTTGACCATGGTCGCTCGTGTGCGTGGTGCGGACTGGTTGTACACTTATATGCGTACATTCTATGAAGACCCATCACGTCCATACGGAGTGAACAACAAAGCATTCCCATTAGTGGGTATGCCGAACGTATTAGTGGGCTTACAAGGACGCCAAGAGATTGGCTGTAAGCAAGTGCAGATTATTGAAGACGGTAAAAAAGTATTTGACCCGTTAACAGGTGTGCCACTGACCCACGAATCCTGTGATGAACTGACGATTGTGCCTAATACGGGTACCTTGAGCGAAGCGGAATTTGACGAGAAAATCAAAAATCTTGTGACTTTCCTCGAGTACTCAGCTAACCCTGTTAAGCTCAAAAGTCAGCGTATCGGAACATATGTGCTATTATTCCTTGCATTCTTCTTTGTATTCGCTTACTTCTTGAAGCGCGAGTACTGGAAAGATGTGCATTGACACTCAATAGTACGATGACCGAGTGACGCACGCGCCCTAATGGGCGCGTTCGTCTTTCTGCTGTATATATTTAATAGTGAAGGAGGGAAGCCATGTCTGCCCCCAATAAGTTGGGCTGTTATTCTGATCCGACCTGCCAGTACTCACATCGCGTGCGTTTGGTATTAGCGGAGAAAGCAGTAACTGCTGAAATCATGGATGTAACAAATGGCGAATGTCCAGAGTACTTAGCAGAGGTAAATCCTTACGCTACAGTGCCAACGCTGGTTGATCGCGATTTAGCATTGTACGATTCAACGGTCATTCTTGAATATTTAGATGAGCG
>JAAZJF010000202.1 GCA_012800475.1 Gammaproteobacteria bacterium | reverse complement strand
AATATATTGAGAGCAGCATTGATAGATCAACAGAGTCATCCGACTGAAAATAAAATCATGGCCTTCGGGCAGAATAAAGCGTTATTTAATAATCCGGCGGTGGCCTATATTACGCGCCTTGGATCCAAGGGCAGTAAGCGTACTGTGCTGTCATCGCTGCGAATTATTGCGCAAATGCTTGGGTTTTCAGGTATCGATACGTGCCCATGGCATGAGTTGAAAAGGCCGCATATTCTACAAATATTATTTAACTTGTCTGAAAAAGGTCTATCTCCAGCCACGCAAAATAGCTATTTGTCCTCACTTAAAGGTGTTTGTGAAGAAGCCTGGATGCTTGAGTTAATGAGCGCTGAAGACTACCAAAAGATTTATAAAATCCCTTCAGTGAAAGGATCACGCTTAGCATCGGGGCGTGCTTTAGAGTCTAAAGAAGTGGCATCACTGATGCGTTCATGCAGCCAAGAACATTGCATTGTCAGTGCTCGTGATAAGGCGATTCTGGCATTATTAATCGGTTGTGGTTTACGTAAAGCAGAAGTCATTAGCTTAAAGCTTGAAGATATTGACTGGAAAGACTCCTCTTTTAATGTGATAGGTAAGGGTAACAAGCAAGCCAAATGCTTTATGCCACAACAAACGCGTACAGCATTAAAAACGTGGCTGAATCTGCGAGGGGAGCATAGCGGCTACCTGTTTAGTCGCATTCTGAAAAATGGAGCACTACTGAGTACCCCCATTACTGGGCAGGGCATCACCTATATTTTGAAGAAGCGCGGCACTATGGCTCAGATCGACAGCTTTGCCCCTCATGATATACGCCGCACTTTTGCTACGCGTATGTTTGAAAGCGGGGCGGATGCATTAATTGTGCAAGCTGCTATGCGCCACGCTAATTTGGATACAACGCGGCGTTATGATTTCCGTGGTGAGAAAAAGTTAAAAGAAGTGAGCCAGTCGATTAATTTTTTTGATTGATTTGCAGCTGATGCCAGTGCTTATAGCTGACTGATGTTACCAGCCACCTTGAGCGGAATGCGTTGCATTTACATATAAGCTGTCAATTGCTGTAAGGTAGGAATCAAGCCCTGCTTCTTTTGATAAAAATGCACACTGCATCTATTTTAGAATTAACGGAGGTTTGTTCACACAGAGTCAATACGCTATAGCGCGATAAAATGTATCGTGAGTTTTATGTGATGCAAGTTTTGTTAAGTCAGTTAGAGGTTAGGCCAAAAATATATCAAACGAGCAAGGATAAAATAATGAGTAGTAACGTAGATATTAATCATCGTCCCGATTACGACCATGTCATCCAAGATATCGCTGATTATGTATTAACCTATAAAGTATCCAGCCAAGAAGCGCTGGATACAGCCCGCAACTGTTTAATGGATACCTTAGGCTGTGGATTGTTGGCCCTGCGTTTTCCTGAATGCACCAAGCATTTAGGACCTATAGTGCAAGGCACAGTAGTACCTCATGGTGCTCGCGTACCCGGTACATCATTGGTGCTGGATCCCGTGAAAGCCGCGTGGGACATCGGCTGTATTATCCGTTGGCTTGATTACAACGACACCTGGTTGGCTGCTGAGTGGGGGCACCCATCCGATAATTTAGGCGGTATTTTAGCCGTAGCTGATCATTTATCTCAGGTTAGATTGGCCAATGGCGAGCAGCCGTTACTGATGCGCGAAGTGTTGGAAGCCATGGTCATGGCCCATGAAGTTCAAGGCGTCATTGCACTAGAAAACTCCTTTAATCGCGTTGGTTTATGCCATGTTTTATTAGTGCGTATTGCCTCAACAGCCGTTGTCACTAAAATGATGGGTGGTAATCGAGAGCAGATTATGGCGGCTATTTCACAAGCCTGGGTGGATGGTTCGGCCTTACGTACTTACCGTCATGCACCCAATGCGGGTTCGCGCAAGTCTTGGGCTGCCGGTGACGCCACTTCAAGAGCGGTGCGCTTAGCTGATATATCCATGCGTGGTGAGATGGGTATTCCCAGTGTCTTAACTGCACCGCAGTGGGGCTTTTATGACGTTTCTTTTGCGACAACAAATAAAGACCAGGTGCTTAAACCCGAGGCTGAACGTCAGTTTACTTTCTCTCAAGACTACGATTCGTATGTGATGGAAAACATCTTATTTAAGATATCTTTTCCGGCTGAGTTCCATGCACAAACGGCTGCGGAAGCCTCGGTGATCTTGCATCCGCAGGTTAAAGACCGTTTAGCGCAGATTGATAAAATTGTCATTCGCACCCACGAGTCAGCCATTCGAATTATTTCAAAAACGGGTCCGCTAGCTAATGCCGCAGATCGTGACCACTGCTTACAATATATGGTTGCTGTGCCATTAATTTTTGGTGATTTAATTGCCGAGCATTATGAAGATGACTTCCATGCGGCACATACGCTGATTGATGAGTTGCGCGATAAAATGCAGATTGTTGAAGACAAGCGTTTCAGTGCAGAGTACTTAGAAGCGGATAAACGCTCGATTGCTAATGCGATTCAGGTGTTCTTTAGTGATGGCAGCAGTACAGAAGAAGTGGTTGTTGAGTACCCAGTCGGCCATCGCCGTCGTCGTGCAGAGGGTATCCCATTGCTAGAACGGAAGTTCAAAGTGAATTTAACAACACGTTTTCCTGAGCAGCAAAGCACTGCCATTTTCAACTTGTGTAAGGATCAGGCAGAGCTTGAGGCTACGCCGGTTAATCGCTTTATGGATTTATTTGTGATCGGTTAGGTAGCTTGCAGCTTCAGTGTTTGTAGTACTCTATTTTTGAGTGCATCCGGTGCTTTTGTAGGTACAAGCACTGCACTGGAACTGCAGTTAAACATCAAAATCATATATGAGGTTCGCTATGTCTGATAAAAATAATAATCGTATGGCAAATTATATAGCCTTAAAAACTGCTGTCATCAACGGCGAAGAAGACTTAGTGAAAAAGCTTTTAGTCAACCGCCCGATGCTGGATATCGAGAAAAGCTATCTAATTGAACTGGCTCAGCTCGGCAATAACCGAGCAGTTATTACTTTGCTTGAACAGATACCAGTCAAAAAATAGATTACAGTTTTAAATTGCTTGAAAATAGTTTTTAGTGGGTCGGTCTGCACGCCTGTATACTGCTGTTGGATTTTATTGTCGATGTGACCTCTGTTACGTCTAGGCTTAACCTGTGTTGAGCTATTCAAAACGCATATTTTTGCTCATCATTATTGAAAGCGCTGAATTGAGTTTATAACTGTCTTCACAGCAGCAAGGTCACTTTAAGTCTTTGCTCCGTTTTAGCAATAGAGCATCACGCAATGTTTTTCCAATATTTTTCTAAGACAGCACAAGCCCTTGAGCTTAAAACAGGAGAAAGCTATGAGTATCACTCGTAGAGATTTTTTAAATGGTGTTGCCATCAGTATTGTTGCTGGAATGGCCCCCATTAATTTCTTAACAGCTGCTGAAAAAGGCAGTCAATTAGCGCACGAAACCTTAGAGTATTATCCGCCAGCTTTAACTGGGATGCGCGGCAGCCATGAAGGCTCGTACGAATATGCGCATCATGTTTCCCGTGATGGTAAAAGTTATGATTATAAAAACGCGCCGCTGCTGGACGAGGTGTATGACCTGGTTGTTGTGGGCGCAGGTATCAGCGGTTTAGCCGCGGCTTATCACTATCAACAGCAGCTAGGTCAAGACGCCAAGATATTGTTGCTCGATAACCACGATGATTTTGGTGGGCATGCGCGGCGCAATGAGTTTACTACACCTGAAGGTCTGCTGATTGGTTATGGTGGCAGTGAGTCGCTGCAATCACCACGCTCTATTTTTAGCAAGCAAGTGCTGGATTTTATGCGCACCTTAGCCATTGATATTGATGAGCTTGAAGACTGCTTTAATGTGAATTTCTATCCTAATTTAGGCCTAGGTCGTGGTGTATTTTTCGATGCGAAAACCTTTGGTGTGAACAAAGTAGTGGCGGGTGATCCGGGTAATAATGTCGCCGATGAGATACCGAAAGATCGCATCAATGGTCGTCCCATTGCCGAGTTTATCAACGACTTCCCATTCAACGATAAAGACAAAGCAGATTTACTGGCATTGTTTGAAGAAGAAGTGGATTACCTTGCAGGTATGAGCACTGATGAAAAAACAGATTGGCTCGATACGCACAGCTATGCTCAGTTTTTGCGTGAAAAAGTTGGTTTGAGCGAACATGTCATGCTGTATTTTCAGCGCAGCACCGATGACTTTATGGCTGTCGGTATTGATGCCACGTGCTGTAGTGATGCGCGCATGTGCGCTTTGCCAGGTTTTGAGGGAATGAATCTGCCAGATATGGATGATGAGATGTTGGCAGAGCTTGATGATCCTTATACATTCCATTTTCCGGATGGCAATGCGGGCTTAACCCGTTTGATGGTGCGCAAATTAATTCCAGCGGTAGCGCCCGGCACCACCATGCAAGACGTGGTGTTGGCTAAGTTTGACTACAGCCAACTCGATAAGCCTGAGCACAATGTGCGTTTACGTCTTAGCAGTACCGGTTTACATGCACAAAACATTACTCTTGAAGATGGCAGCGCTGCGGTTGATGTAGCCTATATTAATCAGCAGCAAGTGCATCGCGTTCGCGCTAAGCAAACAGTGATGGCCGGTTACAATATGATGATTCCATATATGGTACCTGAAGTATCTGAAGCGCAAAAAGAAGCGCTACTGCAGAATGTCAAAGCGCCGCTGGTGTATTCCAATGTGGTGATTCGCAACTGGCAGGCGTTTATGAAGCTAGGGGTGCATGATATTTATTGCCCAGCAGCGCCATACTGCATGGTTAAGCTGGATTTCCCGGTGAATATGGGCGGCTATGAGCATCCAGACTCGCCGGATAAACCTGTCGTGCTGCATATGGTGTATGTACCTAACTTAGCTGGCAGTGCTTTACCTGCACGTGAGCAATCGCGTAAAGGTCGTTCGATGTTGCTGGGTATGTCCTTTGCAGAACATGAAAAGATGATCCGTGAGCAACTGCAAGACATGCTGGGTGGTTCGGGCTTTAATCATGCAGAAGATATTCTCGGAATTACGGTCAATCGCTGGTCGCATGGCTACTCTTACTCGGTCAATACGCTGTTTGATGATGAAGACGAAGCCGAGGAAATCATTGCAACTGCACGCCAGCCGATCGGCAATATTACTATCGCTAACTCTGATTCAGACTGGAGTCCGTATGCGCATTCTGCTATTGAGCAGGGCATCCGCGCAGTGGACGAGCTAATCGCTATGCAAGCTGGAGGTGTTAAATGAGCCGTTTAACCTTGGCTACAGCGTCATTGCTGCTGGCTTTATCAGCACCTGCGATGAGTGCACAAGTCTCAAAAGGCGAGTACATTGCCATTTTGGGTGATTGTGTGGCATGCCATACGACCAATAGCGAGCAGCCTTTAGCGGGTGGCATGGCCTTTCCAACACCTGTGGGCGATGTGTATTCCACCAATATCACACCGGATAAAACCCATGGTATCGGTGCTTACACGCTCAGCGATTTTACTAAAGCGATGCGTGATGGGGTTGCCAAAGAAGGGCATGATTTATACCCAGCGATGCCTTACACCTCTTATGCAAAAATGCACGATGCTGATCTGGAAGCCTTGTACCGTTACTTGATGGATGAAGTTGAGCCGCAAGCAGTGGCCAATCGTCCTGCTGATATTGTCTGGCCTTTGAGCATGCGCTGGCCTTTAGGCATGTGGAAGTGGCTCTATCATGATAACAGCCAGTTTGAGCCTGACAGCACGCAAAGTGATGAGTGGAATCGCGGTGCTTATTTAGTGCAAGGCGCAGGCCACTGCGGTACCTGCCATACACCGCGTGGTTTTTCCATGCAGGAGTTAGCGCTGGATGGAAAAAATGGCAACTATCTAAAAGGTGCCGAGCTGGATGGTTGGTACGCTGGTGATATTCGTGGCGATTTGTATAGCCAAGAAGAGATGGTCGCGTTACTCAAAACGGGTCGTAGTGATAAAGAAGCTGTGCTTGGCCCGATGGCAGAAGTGATTACTCACAGTAGCCAACATTTCAGCGATGATGATTTAAACAGCATTGTCACTTACGTGAGAAGTCTCTCGACGACGCCAGTCACTAAGCCAACTCAACTGGCGCAAGTCAGTGAGTCAGCAAAAACAGATTATAAAATGTATTGCGGCACCTGCCATGGTAGTGATGGTGCAGGGCGCGACCATATTATTCCTGCGTTAGCGGGCAACACCACAGTGCTGGCAGATAACCCAGCCAGTTTAGTCAATATCTTATTGCATGGCGGGCAGACGGCCACCACGAAAGCGCACATTGGCTACAATATGCCAGCATATGACTGGAAGTTTAATGATCAACAAGCAGCAGATTTGCTCAACTATATCCGTGCTTCATGGGGTAACCAAGGCGCAGCGGTCAGCGCGAAAAATATTAAAGCTCAGCGTTAATATTGGGTGAAGAGTAAAATACGGGTAGGCATTGTGCTTGCCCGTTTTTTTAGGTGTGCTTGGATCGGTGTTGCCTGTATAGGATGATTGGATTGTATGATCTGAGTCATATATCGCAAACAGCAGGCATAAAAAAACCCCTGATTTTTCAATCAAGGGTTCTTTTTAATTTGGCGGAGGAGGTGAGATTCGAACTCACGGATAGTCGCCCATCGACGGTTTTCAAGACCGTTGCCTTCAACCACTCGGCCACTCCTCCCTTTCAATGGCGGCTATGATAGCGCAATAGATTTT
>JAAZJF010000030.1 GCA_012800475.1 Gammaproteobacteria bacterium | reverse complement strand
CGCCCTATGAGCGCCCGATTAATATGATGTTCCAGTCCTATGCGTTATTTCCGCATATGACGGTTGAGCAAAATATTGCCTTTGGTTTAAAGCAAGACAGCCTGGGTAAAGAAGAGATTGCGCAACGTGTTGAGGAAATGCTCAAGCTGGTGCATATGACGCAATATGCCAAGCGCAAGCCTCACCAGCTCTCCGGCGGCCAGCGTCAGCGTGTGGCTTTAGCCCGATCATTGGCCAAGCGTCCTAAATTATTGCTGCTCGATGAGCCCATGGGTGCTTTGGATAAAAAGCTGCGCTCGCAAATGCAGTTGGAGTTGGTGGAAATCATTGAGCGCGTCGGTGTGACCTGTGTGATGGTCACCCACGACCAAGAAGAAGCCATGACCATGGCGGAGCGTATTGCCATTATGCACCAAGGCTGGATTGCGCAAGTGGGCAGCCCGATGGATATTTATGAGACGCCAGCCAGTCGTTTGGTCTGTGAGTTTATTGGCAACGTGAACTTGTTTGATGGTGAAATTATTGCCGATGACTCGGACCATGCAGTGATTATCTGCCCTAAGCTTGAGCGACCCATTTATATCGGTCACGGTATTACCAGTTTGGCAGAAAACAAGCGGGTGACCTTTGCGTTGCGCCCAGAAAAGCTGTTGCTCAGCTACACTAAACCAGAAGATTTAGAACACGAAGATTACAACTGGGCCAAGGGCATTGTGCATGACATCGCTTATTTAGGCGGGCACTCGGTGTACCACGTTGAATTGGCCTCAGGCACCATTGTGCAGGCCTTTATTGCCAACTCAGAACGTAACGTGAAACGTCCGACTTGGGACGATGAAGTCTATGTGCATTGGGTGGATGACAGTGGCGTGGTATTCCAATCATGACTGTACGCAATAGATTACGCGCGATGCTGCCCAAGGGCCGCCATGCAGTGATTGGCGTGCCGTTTTTTTGGATGCTGCTGTTTTTCTTGCTGCCGTTTGCGATCATCATCAAGATCAGTTTTGCTGAAGCCGATATCGCAATTCCACCTTATACCAGTTTGACCGAGTGGGCGGATAGTCAGCTGACGGTGCTACTCAACTTTGGCAACTATGTGTTGCTCAGTGAGGATCACCTGTATGTCGCGGCGTATTTAGGCTCATTAAAAATTGCTTTAGTCAGTACGGTGTTGTGCTTGTTGGTGGGTTACCCCATGGCGTATGCCATTGCGCGCTCGAGCAAGCAGATGCAGCCGGTGTGGTTGCTGCTGATTATGATGCCGACTTGGACGGCCTTGCTGATTCGTGTGTATGCCTGGATGGGGATTCTCAGCAACAATGGTTTATTGAATAATGCCTTGCTGTGGCTGGGTGTGATCAATGAGCCTTTGCAGATTCTCAATACCAATATTGCGGTGTATATCGGGATTGTCTATGCCTATCTGCCGTTTATGGTGCTGCCGCTGTATGCCAATTTAGTTAAGCATGATTTATCGCTGTTAGAAGCGGCTTCTGATCTGGGTGCTAAGGGGCATGCTGCGTTTTGGAAAATTACCGTGCCGCTGTCAAAAGCCGGCATTATCGCCGGTTGCATGCTGGTCTTTATTCCGGTGGTGGGTGAGTTTGTGATTCCTGAACTGCTCGGTGGTCCGGAAACCTTGATGATTGGTAAAGTGCTCTGGCAAGAGTTCTTTAATAACCGCGATTGGCCGGTTGCCGCATCCTTGGCGGTGATTATGCTGTTGCTGCTGATGATTCCGATTATCTTGTTTAACCGCAACCAAGCTGGTGAGTTGGAGGGTAAAGCATGAAGAAGTTTAAATTCTCCGGCTTTATGCTCGTGGCCGGCTTAGTCTTTATCTATCTGCCCATGCTGATTTTGGTCATTTACTCCTTTAATGCTTCACGCTTAGTGACTGTCTGGGGAGGGTGGTCGACCAAGTGGTATGCCGGCTTGTTGGATAACACTCAGCTGATGACAGCGGTGATGCGTTCCTTAGAAATTGCCAGCTACACAGCCATCGCCGCCACTGCACTGGGTACTTTGGCGGCCTTGGTACTGACACGCATTGGACGCTTTCGCGGGCGTACGCTGTTTGGCGGTATGGTCACTGCGCCACTGGTGATGCCAGAAGTGATTACCGGTCTGTCTTTACTGCTGCTGTTTGTCGCTATGGCCCAATTAATTGGCTGGCCGATGGAGCGCGGTGTGGTGACCATCTGGATTGCGCACACCACCTTCTGTACGGCGTATGTGTGCGTATTGGTGTCATCGCGCTTGCGTGAAATTGATCGCTCGATGGAAGAAGCGGCGATGGATTTAGGTGCTAAACCTTGGAAAGTGTTTTTCCTGATTACGGTACCTATGATTGCGCCTTCTTTGGCTGCAGGGGCGATGATGTCTTTTGCTTTGTCCTTGGATGACTTGGTGTTGGCCAGCTTTGTCTCGGGCCCGGGCTCTACGACTTTGCCAATGGAGATTTTCTCTGCGGTGCGAATGGGGGTTAAGCCAGAAATCAATGCCATTGCCAGCTTGATTCTGTTGTTTATTTCCTTAGCGACTTTTATGTTGTGGTTCTTTACCCGACGTGCAGAAAAAAATCGCAAGAAAGCCATGGCGCAGATTAAAGAGCAGGAGCGCGCTGCTCAAGCCTAAGCTCTGCTGCAAAAAAATGCCGCACTCTATGTTGATAGAGCGCGGCATTTTTGTTTAACGGGTATAGCTTTATTCGCCAGGGCTGGCCTGTGCGCCGGCGGTATTATCCAGCAGGCTGCGGGTTGCCGTTTGAATGTAAGCATTGAGCTGTTGCAGCCAATGTGTGTCGTCAGTATGCGGCGTGGCTGGAGCGCTCTGTGGGTCAGTACCAAGTTGGTAAGTCCAGACGCGGGCGTTCACATCCTTAGGCTGGATTAAAATACGATCACCTTTAATCAAGGCAACTGTTTGGTCGCTGCCTGAAGGTTTAATAATGGCAAAACCTGGGTCATCCGCAGCTAAGCTCAGCACATCGCGGCCCCAGCATTGGTGCTGCACGTCATCGCCTAAACGACCCATAATAGTCGGCACCATATCCACTTGGCTGGCGACGGTGGCGTTGTGGGTACCGAACTGTTCTTGAATACCCGGGGCCAGCAACAGCATGGGTACATGAAAACGGTACAGATCCATTTCTGTCATTTGCTCTGGCGCACCAAAACCATGATCGCCTAACACCACAAATAAAGTGTCTTTGTACCAAGGCTGTTGCTTGGCCTGCTTGAAGAACTCACCTAACGCCCAGTCCGAATAGCGCATGGCCGTGAGGTGTAAGTCTAAACTGCCATGCCCAGTAACGGGCTCAATTGGTAACACATCAGGTAAAGCATAGGGCGTATGGTTGGACAAGGTTTGCAGTAGGGCATAGAAGGGTTTGTCATCCTCCAGCTGATTGAGCTCAACAATACTGCGATCAAACATATCCTGATCGGAAACGCCCCACGTTGGGTCAGACACCACAGGGTTGACGTAGTCATTACGGCCCACGAAGTGCGTCATACCTTGGTTACTAAAAAAGCCTTGTTGATTATCCCAAGCGAAGTCACCGTTATACACGTAAGCATCTTGGAATTGGCGCGCACTTAAGAGCTGCGGTAAACCCGAAAACTGATTGCCGCCTTCAGGGGTTTGCATCAAATATTCAAACGCTGGCAGGTTTGGAAAACAGGCCATGCTGGCAAACATCCCTTGGTGGGTGTGGGTGCCATTGGAAAAGAAGCGGGTGAACAACAAGCCCTCTTTGCTGAGTTGATCAAACTCTGGGGTGATCTGATCCATACTGCCCAATGCTCCGGTATAACGTCCAGCAAAGCTTTCCATCAGAACCACCACCACATTACGCACGGGCAGTTGCGTATCAGCTAGCGGTGAAAACATACGGCGAATGGCTGCACTATCGGCATCGAGCAACTGGTCATGGGCGGTGAGTACTAAATCACGCGTGATGTCTTGTGCTTGTTCAGCCGGTAAGGTGGCTTTCCAAATATTATCGCGATGCGCTGAGAACGTAGTTTTTGCTGCGTTATATAAGCTTAAAACAGGGTTTAAACCCAGATGATTGGCAAACATTGAATGCGTGGTGTACGCATCACCCCAGCGTAAAGGTGGGCCTTGACGCAATGTGCCGCGCGCGGCAACCACGCAAATCACTAAGCATATAGAGAAGGCTATGCCTTGAGTCACATAGCTATAGCGACGATCGGGCAACGCATAAGCACGGGTTTTACGCTCTGCGACAGAAAACAGCCACCACATTAGCATCGAACAGCCAAGCCATGCACTGAGTAAGGTAACGACAGGAAAACCATGCCAGATCATGCTCAGCACAGTGGCGGGATCTTCATTGAGGTACTGAAACACTAAACTATTGAGGCGCTGATGAAATTCTCGATAAAAATCCAGCTCAATAATACCCAGCAAAATACTGATGGCCGCACTGAATGTCAGCCAAGCCACTAAGGCACGGCGTTGGTTCATCAGCCAAGGTATCAGCATGCCCAAGACCAACGGCACACTGATATAGACAATTAAGCGCAAATCAAAACGTAGGCCATTGCTGAAGGCTTCCACTAAATCAGCGGTGCTGGTGCTGCCGAGCATTTCTTGGTTATAGGCCAATAGCAGCCCGCGCAAGCCACTCAATAACAGCATCCACAACACAACGCTGACAGCAGTGAAGAGTAAGTGTGATTTGAGAGTGATTTTTTTATAAGTGATATTTATTGTATTAGAAGCCATAAAGCGCCTATGTGACATATCAAAAGAAGGATGCATTGTTGGGTTGCAGCATATAGAAAATTTGCTTTGGGTTAGTGCATTATTTTGCCAGTAGGTTGCATCTTTGCAATGCAGTTTGATACAGGGGCAGATTGCACTGTTGTGCGTGGATGGATTAAAGCCTGGTTGAAGGAGCGCCGCTCAGCGATAGTGTGGCGTGCGCGTTCTGCATCGTGCCTAATATATGTCAGATGCAGAACGCGAGTGCAGTGCGTTATTCAGTCGGCGGCAGCTCAGGGACTAAGCGTAAAGTGCTGCGCGTATGCGCTTGAACATCCTTTGCACTGAGGTGCTGTTGAAAATACTGACCCTTAATATAGGGCTGGGCTTGGTCGGCATAATGACGATCAAAGCGCACGCCGCTTTGGCCAACAGGGTTGATGCCCATCGATTTTTCTGGCTGTGCAAAATCAATCACGCGCCGCGTAGATGGACCGTACTCAACCGCCCAGGGGGCGCTACCGTAACTGCTGGAGTAGTTGTTGGGCACTTCATGGCCACCTGGAGCAGCAAAAGCGCCCACATTGAGCAAACGGTCAAGTGGGGATTGTTGACCCAGCGGATGCGTGTGCGTCAGCGTATAGGCCTCGCCCCAAGCCCAGTGTTTTGGGTTGGGACCAAAGGTGTGCAGTAAATGTTTGAGTGTGGCGCGCCAGGCTTGGGCGACCACCTGCTGGCGCGTTTGCTGTTCGCCGCTGCTGTGATTGTGCCACCAAGGTGAGAGTGCATCGCTAGCTAATACGGGCAAAGCACTGTCGATGATGCGCGTGCGCAGTAGATTAGCGAAGACCTCTTCTCCGAGCTCATCGAGCATGGTGGCTTTGAGTAGTTGGTACGTGAACTCGGTAAATAGCGTCGGTAAGTAGCTGTTGACATCATAGTTGCCTGACCATTGTGCCAGTTGGTTGATCAGTATAGTTTCACCTTTCGCGCTGACGCTCTTGTGCAGATCCTCGATCAGCGGTGTTAATAGGCGTTGCGCATAACCACTGCGATTGTCCAGTTGCAGCGCTTGGCTGTTGCTTTGATTCCATTTGATGTGCGGTTGACTCAATTGATCCAGCAGGCGCGCACCACGGTCGGCTAAATTATAGTAACCGGGCAGCGGCACTTTATTGGGTGACTCGGGCCGGTAGTTGGCTGACACAATATAGCCGCGCGCCGGGTTTTCCTCTTGTGGGTTGTCACTAAAAGGGTAAAAGCCGTACTTTTTACTGGCAGGGGATTGGCTATCCAAAATAAAAGCAGGCTGCGCTGAAGCATGACGAATTGGCATTTTTGCCGCAGCCCACCAGCCGATATCGCCGCGTGCATTACCCCACACAATATTAAGCCCCGGCGCATGGATTTTACTGGAGGCTTGGCGGGCTTTATCTAGCGTGTCAGCGCGGTTGAGCTCATAAAAAGCATCTAAAATGGGGTTGTCTGTTTCTAAAAACGCCCACCACATGGCAATCGGTGTTTCATCGTTTTGTGTATTTAAAATATCATTAATAATGGGGCCGTACGGTGACTGATGGAGCGTGATTTTTTCAGGCTCTTGGTCTTTGATAGCAATCCATTGGGTTTGGGTTTCAAGTGTGTGCCACGCATTGTCGTGCCAGATTTGTTGTGGGTCCTTGGGGTTGCTCTTTAGCGCAATAAAATCCAGATCATCATTTTGAAACATGGTGATCGACCAACCAAAATCATGGTTGTGGCCTAACAGAGCAAAGGGGTTGAGTGCTTGAAAATGGCCGTATAGCTCGAACCCAGGTGCTTGTAAGTGCGCTTCGTACCACACGGCAGGCACAGCAAAGCTGATGTGTGGGTCACCGGCTAGCAAAGGTTTGCCACTGGCCGTTTTGGAGCCGTCTAGCACCCACGCATTACTGCCTTCAAACTGTGGCAGACCTGCAGCAAACAAGGCTTCTTGGCTCAATTGCGCGATGCGATGTAAGTGCGTCCAGTCGGTGTTACTCAGCTGAGCTTGAGCAGGGTAAGGCAGTTCACCTGCACTGGGCTGCGCAAGATCAAAAATAGTTAAATAGTCTTCGCCCAATTCTTGGCGAATATAGCTCAGCGTGGGATCGGTGCGAAAAGCGGCGGCGAAACTGTAAGCCAAATAGCCTGCAATACTGATGGTGTCTTCGAGCAGGTAAGGGCGCGGGTTGATGCCCAGTACATCAAACTCCATAGGTAACGCATGGTGTGCTTGGTAATGATTGATACCATCTAAATAGGCTTGTAAGACTTGCACTGGCGGACTGTTTACATCCAGTTTTTGCACATATTGCTGCGCATGTTGATGCAAGCGTAAGGTGCGAAATAAACGGTCCAGCGGCACAGTTTGTGCGCCGAGCACTTCGGATAATTCGCCACGCGCTAAACGCCGCATGATCTCCATTTGAAAGAGCCGGTCTTGCGCATGCACATAGCCCAAAGCGCGATAAGCATCCAGCTCATTTTGCGCCTGAATATGCGGTACACCGCGTTCGTCATAGTGCACGTCAACTGCCGCACTGAGCTCGCTTAAAGGCAGCGTACCTGAGCGTTGTGGCAGCTTATGCTGTATATACCAAGTCGCAGCCAGAACAGCGCAACCCAGCAGCACAGAACAGAAAATAGCAAAGCGTTTCATGAAGATACAGCCTGTAGAAAAACATAAGTAAGAGGAGTGTGTCGCACAGCAGCCGTTTGGCATATTTAAAAGAGTGGTATAGCTAAAAGGGCTGG
>JAAZJF010000385.1 GCA_012800475.1 Gammaproteobacteria bacterium | reverse complement strand
TTAAGTCAGCCACCTGCGCCGTTGAAGTGATCAACACAAAACGCAACTCATCGCCTAAACGATTGAGTTTTTCTGCCAAGGCTGCATCGGCATACAGCGTCACTTGCGCCTGCAAGTTACCACCGATAACTTTTGCATTACGCTGATTTTCCAACTCTTTGTTGACCGCAACTTTAACGGCCATCAACTCCGTCCAGTATGCGCTGCTTAGTTGATTGTTCTCAGGTAAGCGTGACAGGCCTTCATACCATGTATTGAAAATCACCGACTCATTACGCTCGCCCGGTAAGTGCTGCCAAATTTCGTCTGCAGTAAACACCAAAATTGGTGCCACCCAACGCACTAATGCTTCGGCAATATGGTACAACGCCGTTTGACATGAGCGACGTGGCAAGCTGTCTGCGCCGGTGGTGTACTGGCGGTCTTTAATAATATCTAGATAGAAACCGCCCAACTCTTGTACGCAGAAATTGTGTACTTTTTGATACACATTATGGAAGCGGTATTCGTCATAGGCTTGAGTGATTTCATCTTGCAAACGCGCTGCGGCATCCACCACCCAGCGATCCAGCTCGATCATCTGTTCAGCAGGTACGCAATCTGTGGCGGGATCAAAACCGTCCAAGTTGGATAATAAGAAGCGCGCGGTATTACGAATACGACGATAAGCATCGGCACTGCGCTGTAAAATAGTGTCCGAGACTGCCATCTCGCTGGAGTAATCAGCAGATGATGCCCACAGGCGTAAAATATCAGCACCTAAACTATTGTTTACTGTTTGCGGCGCAACCACGTTGCCCAATGATTTGGACATTTTGCGGCCTTTCTCATCCACAGTAAAACCATGCGTGAGCAGACCACGATACGGTGCATGACCATCAATCGCACAACCGGTCAGCAAGGACGAGTGGAACCAGCCACGGTGCTGATCTGAACCTTCAAGGTACAAGTCTGCACGCGGACCTTGCTCATGCCCCAGGGGATGCGAGCCGCGCAACACGTGCCAGTGCGTGGTACCTGACTCAAACCACACATCCAAAGTGTCAGTAACTTTATCGTAGTCGGCCGCTTCAGCACCGATTAACTCAGCAGCATCGAGCTTAAACCATGCCTCGATACCTTCTTTCTCAATACGCTGCGCAACCTCTTCCATCAACTCCACAGTACGCGGATGCAACTCGCCCGTTGCTTTATGCAAGAAGAATGGAATCGGTACACCCCAGTGACATTGGCGTGAAACACACCAGTCTGGGCGGCCGGCAATCATATTGTGCAAACGCGCCTTACCCCATGCCGGCGTAAACTCGGTTTCTTCAATCGCAGCCAAAGCACGCGTACGCAGATCTTCACCCGCTTCTGGCTGCTTATCCATACCGACAAACCATTGCGCTGTGGCACGGTAAATCAGCGGGGTTTTATGGCGCCAGCAGTGCATATAGCTGTGTTCAATGGTGTGATGCTTCAGTAACGCACCCACTTCCTCAAGTTTTTCAACGATATTGGTGTTGGCTTTCCAAATAAATTGGCCACCAAAGAATGGCAGATCTGCGACATACACGCCGTTACTTTGCACTGGGCTGATAATATCATCATTGCTCATGCCGTAAGCTTTGCAGGTGTAGAAGTCATCTTCACCGTAAGCGGGTGCAGAGTGAACAATACCTGTCCCTGAATCCAGCTCAACATAGTCCGCTAAGTACACCGGCGCGACACGCTCGTAGAATGGGTGGTTAAACTCTAATAGCTCTAAGGCTTGACCATTGGTGCGGGCAATCACTTCACCCTCAAGGCCATAACGCGCAAGACACTCTTCTACCAAGGTGTCAGCTAACAACAGCATCTTGTCGCCCACATCCACCA
>JAAZJF010000201.1 GCA_012800475.1 Gammaproteobacteria bacterium | reverse complement strand
CCGGGCTGCATGTCTAGAGTTTTTAGGCTTTCTTCAAAGAGGTCTGCAAAGCTTTCGCTCATGTTTAATCCTGCTGATCGAGGGCAAGAATCTGCCCAAATCCACATTCCAGAATAATGTGGTCTTATTAATAAATAGAAAACATAGCAGCTATTATCTGGGAGCTGCACATGATTCAAATTAAAGCTGAAGCATGCTCATGCGCACTTCATGCTTTTATCCAGCTAAGCTGCGTACTGCAACTTCACTGAGAATTCTGTCTAACACTTGCTCGATGGTCATTGTTGTTGAATCTAAGATGATTGCATCATCTGCGGGCTTCAACGGTGCAATGCTACGACTGGTGTCACGCTCATCGCGCGCACGAATCTCCTCGAGAAGACTCGTCAATGTAACAGTTTCACCTTGATCCTTCAACTGCAAATAACGACGACGTGCACGCTCTTCTGCACCGGCGGTTAAAAAAACCTTAAGTGGCGCATCAGGAAAGACCACCGTACCCATATCGCGGCCATCAGCAATCAAACCTGGGGCTTGACGAAAATTTTGCTGGCGACGCAGCAATCCCGTACGTACTGCAGGCAATGCAGCCACTTGTGAAGCGTGTGCGCCGACTGTTTCAGTACGAATACTGTCGGTCACATCAACGGACTCCAGCACTATGCGCTGACTGTTACTTTCGTTATCCAAGACAAATTGCACATCTAAACAGACGGCTAGATGCTCAAGTGCAGCTTCATCATCCAGAGCGATGCCGTGCTTGTGTGCTGCGACTGTTAGCACACGGTATAACGCACCTGAGTCGAGTAAATGCCATTGCAAATGTGATGCGAGTAACCCAGCGACAGTACCTTTACCTGAACCACTGGGCCCATCGATCGTGATGACAACAGGCTCGCGACTCATACTTGCCCCTCTTCAGCCACATGCATACCGACTTGTTTGCACAGTTCTAGAAAGTTTGGGAAGGATGTCGCGACATGCACACTGTCATGGATACGAATCGGGGCTGTAGCGCGTAAGGCCGCGACGCTAAAGGACATAGCGATACGGTGATCACCGTGCGCCCAGACCTCACCACCACCCATAGGGCCACCCTGAATAATAATGCCGTCCGGTGTGCCTTGCGCATCGACACCCAAAGTGGTTAAACCATCGACCATCACTTGAATACGGTCTGATTCTTTAACGCGCAACTCTTCAGCACCACGCAACACGGTACGGCCTTCAGCGCAGGCGGCAGCAATAAAGAGCACAGGGAATTCATCGATTGCTAAGGGGACTAAATCCAAGGGGATATCGATCCCTTTTAGACGCGCACTGCGTACGCGGATATCTGCAACCAGCTCGCCACCAACTTCATGGACTCGCTCAAGACTTAAATCGGCACCCATCAATTTCAAGATATCAATAATGCCGGTGCGTGTTGGGTTGATCCCCACATGCTGCAAAACCAACTCTGAGTCAGGTGCAATGCTGGCCGCAACCATAAAAAATGCAGCCGATGAGATATCCGCCGGTACTTCAATATGAGTGCCAGTCAGTTGGTGATTGGCTTCAATTTTAGCGGTTGCACCATGCACCTCAACTGGATAACCAAAGCCGCCTAACATGCGCTCTGTATGGTCACGCGTGGGTGCGGGCTCAGTGACTGAGGTTTCACCGCTGGCGTACATACCTGCCAACAATAAGCAGGATTTAACTTGAGCACTGGCCATGGGCATATCGTAATGCATACCGGTCAGACGCTGACCACCACGTAAAGTTAAGGGTGGACGCCCTTCTGCAGCAGTTTCAATAACAGCACCCATTTCGCGCAGCGGTTTAGCAATGCGATTCATGGGGCGCTTTGACAGCGATGCATCACCGGTTAAGGTTGTGTCAAATGTCTGTCCCGCTAAAATGCCTGACAGCAAGCGCATCGTTGTACCTGAGTTGCCGACATAGATGGGACCTGGGGGTTGCTGTAAACCATGCAAACCTACGCCATGCACAACAACACGCCCTTTTTCTGGGCCTTCAATTACCACGCCCATATCGCGAAAGGCTTGAATGGTGGCTAAAGCATCTTCACCTTCTAAAAAACCTTCGACTTCAGTGACGCCATTGGCTAAAGAACCCAACATAATAGCGCGGTGTGAAATAGATTTATCACCTGGCACACGAATAGTGCCATTGACCTGCCCACCCGGGCGGGCTAAAAAAACAAGATCATTATCAAGCATGGTTTTCACATAGGCCCTTTGGGCTAAAATTGTACTGAAATGTTCACGGGCTACACGTGCTCGAGTAAAGACACCAAGCAAGTGACGCCCATCTTCTTCGGCTATGGCCTGGCGCAGCACATCGAGATCATCACGGTATTGATCCAATTGCTCTAACACCGCTTGACGATTGGCTAGAAAAATATCATGCCACATCACCGGATCACTGCCAGCGATGCGCGTAAAATCACGAAACCCGCCCGCTGCATAGCGGAAAATCTCTAGATTCTCACTGCGCTTAGCCAGTGAATCGACTAAGCCAAAGGCTAATAAATGCGGTAAATGACTGGTCGCCGCTAACACGCGGTCATGCTGTTCAACGCTCATGCTTTCAACATCAGCACCTAAATCTTGCCAGAGTTTCTCAACGCACAGCACAGCATTGGGGTCAGTGTCAGCATGAGGCGTTAGTATGACTTTATGATGTTTAAAAAGCTCAGGATTCACCGCCTCCACACCGCTGCGTTCGGAACCTGCAATGGGGTGACCTAACACCAGTAACGGGGGTAAGTGCCCAAATGCAGCCTGCGCCGCAGCTAATAAATGCCCCTTAACGCTACCGGCATCGGTAATAATAGTGTGTTCAAGCTTGAGTGCAGCCAGTTGAGTCAAAAGCTGTTTGAGCGCTAACACCGGCACAGCCAGCATAATGACATCGGCCCCGACGCAAGCTTCAGCTAAATCTGTGGTGCAGCGATCGGCAATACCCAGCTCAACCGCACGCTCACATGCTTGCGAGCTGAGGTCGACACCAACGACTTCACTGGCTAAACCTGCATCACGAATACCTTTGGCAAAAGAAGCGCCAATCAGTCCTAAACCAACAACAACTAAGCGTTTAAGAGGCACAGATGCGCAGAATGATTGCTCCATATCAGGCCCGGTTTAAGACTTGAGTTAACACATCAAGAAAACGCTGATTTTCTGCCTGAGTGCCAATGGATACACGTAAAAACGTCGGCATTGCATAACCAGCAACAGGACGTACGATCACACCCTGCTCCAATAACGCTTGGTTAATGGCACTGGCATCACGCTGGAAGTTCACTGCAATAAAATTGCCGCGCGATGGCAACCACGACAGGCCCAATTGCTTAAAACCCTCTTCAAGTTGCTGCATGCCTTGGGTGTTTAAGAGACGGCTGCGCTCTAAGTAGTCTTCATCATCTAAAGCCGCTTGCGCAGCAACCAGCGCTAAACTGTTGACATTAAAGGGTTGGCGTACGCGATTGAGTACACCGGCAACCGTTTTAGATGAGATCGCATAGCCCACACGCAATGCAGCTAAACCATAGGCTTTAGAGAAGGTGCGTGACACCAATAGGTTTGGATAACGGCTTAAGTAATCCATCCCATCAGGCAAATCACTGTCGGCGGCGTACTCAATGTAAGCCTCGTCTAAAATCACCAAAACTTCAGCTGGGACTTGACGTAAAAAAGAGTTCAATGCGTTTTGATCAAACCAAGTGCCGGTGGGGTTATTAGGGTTGGCAATAAACACTACGCGTGTATTCTCATCAATGGCTGCAGCCATAGCTTCCAAATCATGCGCGTAATTCTTTGCTGGCACTTCACGGCATTCAGCACCGCAAGCTAAGGTTGC
This sequence comes from Gammaproteobacteria bacterium, assembly GCA_012800475.1. Classification (GTDB taxonomy): domain Bacteria; phylum Pseudomonadota; class Gammaproteobacteria; order Pseudomonadales; family Pseudomonadaceae; genus Denitrificimonas. The sequence goes on along the minus strand of JAAZJF010000201.1, from coordinate 573 downwards.
GATCGGGTAAACGGCAAAGGCATGGGCGCTAAATACGGCGTTGCGCCCAGGAGCCAACCAAGCACGTGCCACTAAATCTAAAATATCGTTAGAACCATTGCCCAACGTGATTTGTGCAGGATCAACATTATAACGCTCTGCCAACTTAGCTTTAAGAGCAAAGCCACTGCCATCGGGGTAGCGCGTTAACTCAGGTAAAGCCTCAGCAATGGCGGTACAGACGTGCGTGCTGGGGCCTAAAGGGTTTTCATTGCTGGCGAGTTTTACAATATCTTCAGGGTTAAGACCCAGTTCGCGAGCGAGTTCCTCAACCGGTTTGCCGGGTACATAGGGGGATAGTTTTTGTACGCTGGGTAAGGCCGCAGCTAGAAAATCACAACTCATGGACAGCTCCTCAAACAAGCAACTGCCGCTTGAGTAGCGGCAGTTATAAGACGGTTAGAGCACAGCGTTGGGGTAGGAGCCTAAAACTTTTAAGCCCACTGCTTCTTGCGCAATCTGCTCCAGCGCACCAGTAACACGCGGATCGTCTTTGTGGCCGATAAAATCAATAAAAAACACGTAGGTCCACTT
>JAAZJF010000399.1 GCA_012800475.1 Gammaproteobacteria bacterium | reverse complement strand
CGGGTACTTTCTTCAACGCATCCGCACGCAACACATATAAATACATACCCGCTTTTTTCGAACTCTGATAAACCGAACAAATACGCTTCACTGCACACCCTCCAAAGACTCTAATAATGCCGCACCCATCAACTCACGCCGCCAACCCTGCAAACTCTCAGGCAACTGATACGGACCATCCGGATACCCCGAACGCAGCAACTCTTCAAGAATCTTCTTACGCAACATCAACTCAGGTGCAATATCCAATTCCAACCCAAGCTCCAAACCCACCTTACGCAAACGCTTGAGCACCTTCGATGCCTCAATCGGCAACGGCTCAGGCAACGCATCAGGCCACTGCGCCTCAGGCAAAGCACGCGCACGCTTAATAATCTTCAGCAAAGTCGCACCCTCCTGACGCATAATTCGCGGGTGCATATCATCCAATGGCGCCAAATCAGCCATCTCAGACGGCAACTCACTGGCCAAAGCCCACAGAGTACTCTCACGCACAATACGATTACGCGGCACATCACGCTCACGCGCCTGTAATTCACGCCACGCCGACAACTCACGCAACACCGCCAACTGCTTAGGCGACAACTTCCAAGCTAGTTTTACTGAGCGCCATAATTCATAGGGGTCTGACGTATCCAAATAAGACGCCACTGATAGCGCCCCATCCTCCAACACCCAAGCTAATTTCTGTGCGGATAACTGCTGCATCAGCACCTGATATACATCCACCAAATAGGCCGTATCTTGCGCCGCATACAACACTTGTAAATCACTCAATGGGCGCTGCAACCAATCCGAGCGTGTCTCACCTTTAGGCAGCTCAACATCCAACAGCTGCTGCACCAAACGTGAATACCCCATAGAAAAACCTAAGTTTAAATACCCAGCCGCCACCTGCGTATCAAATAAAGGTTGCGGCACAGCCCCTGTTAATAGCGCCAAGACCTCAAGATCTTCACCGCAAGCATGCAACACTTTTACCACTTGGGCATTACTCAAAACATCAGCTAAGGGCTGCCATTCTTGGATCAATAACGGGTCAATCAAATAAGTCGACTCACCATCACTAACCTGCAGCAAACCCGCAATCGGATAAAAAGTATCAACTCGAATAAATTCAGTATCCAGTGCAATAAATGCCAAGGTATTCCAATGCTCACAATGCTGCGCCAATTGCACATCATTACAAATCCAGTTTATTTCTATACTCACAAGTGTGATTCCTTAAAGTTCGACACAAGTATACAAGCGTCCGCTGCGCAAACACACAAGTATGCCCAACTGCAAATGACACTATGTAGCTGTTGTGTTACCTATTATGAGCGGTACAATTGGTGAGTTGTTTCATTGCTGGGGTAGCTCTTGATCAAACTTTTGCTCGTCGATGACCATGATTTAGTGCGCACCGCGATTGCGCTAATGCTCGCTGACAACAACGATTTACACGTTACCGGCCAAGCCAGTAGCGGTGAAGAAGCATATCAACTTGTTGGCGAACTCAAGCCTGACGTGGTGTTGATGGATGTACGCATGCCTGGCATTGGCGGTTTAGAAGCCACTCGCAGAATCAAGCAACGTTATCCAGAAGTAAAAATCTTGGCGCTCTCAGCCTATGAAGATGAGCCTTTCCCCACTCGATTACTGCAGGCAGGCGCAACCGGTT
>JAAZJF010000200.1 GCA_012800475.1 Gammaproteobacteria bacterium | reverse complement strand
TACTCAAAGTGGCCAAAACGGATATGACTGGGGGCTAAACGGATCAGCATCGCTGCCGTCTCACGATGCTCACGCCAGACCATGGTGGTCGAATCCGTGACGCATAGTGCGCGCGAGGTGGGGATACCTAAAGTGTGTAAATACTCACTGGCCAAAAACTCGCGGATGCTACTGCGCAAGACTGCACGACCATCACCGGTGCGTGAAAATGGCGTTAAACCGGCACCTTTTAGGTGGATATCCCAGTGCTCACCTTTCGAGTTTACAACCTCGCCCAATAAAAGCCCACGCCCATCACCTAAGCGCGGCGTGTAACCACCAAACTGATGCCCTGAATACACCATCGCGCGCGGCACGGTGTGCGGCCAACGCCAGCCGCCGCTGGCCAACTGCAACAGTTGTGGATCATCGGCGGTGCTAGCAGGTAAATCCAGCAGCGCTAAAGCATCCTGACTGCAAATCACCATGCGCGCCTGCTCTACTGGGCTGGGCTCAATGTGCACGGAAAACACCTCGCCTAAGCGAGCAAAACGCGGATCAAACTCAAGGGTGTTTAGGCTTTTCATCGTGTCAGTACTCCAGCCCAGAGCAATGCTTAAACACCCGGGGCTTGATTATCAGGAAGTGGATTGCTTTGGCTGTGGACTTGCTGCTCTTGGCCTTGAGCATTTTTGATATATACATCCAACTGATTAAAGGCCATATCAATATTATTTTCGCGAAACACAACCACCAAGCTGCGCAAAACTTCATCCGTGGAAGGGTTACGATCGCCCAGCTCACGTACATAAAAACGCAATTCATGGTCAAAGGTATTGGCACTGATCCCTAAAAACAAGACCACAGGCTCAGGATCACGTATTACACGTGGATTATCGCGCATGGTTTGCATCATTAACTCACGTGCCACCTCCATTTCAGTATCGTAGGCTACACCAATACGCACAATCACCCGCGTGACCGTATCAGTGAGCGACCAGTTGACCAATTGATCTGTGACAAACACTTTATTGGGCACGATAATTTCTTTACGGTCAAAATCAGTAATGGTCGTGGCGCGAATACGAATCCGACTGACCGTACCCGATAGATTACCAATGGTCACCACATCACCAATGCGTACAGGTCGCTCAAACAAGATGATTAAACCTGACACAAAGTTGGCAAAAATCTCTTGCAAACCAAAACCCAAGCCCACCGACAACGCCGCAACCAGCCACTGCAGCTTGTCCCAGCTGACACCCAATACCGATAAAGTTATGACAAAACCCGTTGCCGAAATGGCATAAGACAACAACGTGGTGGTCGCATACGCGCTGCCTTGCGCCAACTTGAGGCGCGACAACAACAACACTTCAAGCAAACCCGGCAAGTTACGCGTCAAGGCAATTGTCACTAAAACAATCACCCCAGCATCCAAGACATCGCGCAGACTGATCGGCACTTCAGCGCCAGTGCTACTGACATATTCGTACAGGTTAATGTTGTCTAAATAAGTGAACAGCGATAATAAATCCGACCACACCCAATACAAACTGATAAAAAACATGCCCATCAACATCAAGCGCGCCAGACGTAATGACTGTTCATTGATCTGTGAAATATCTAACAGCATATCGTCGGTGGCTACATCACCTTCCATGCCTTCTTTGGGTTGATTTTGCTTAGCATCTTGCGCACGTTGCCACGCCAAGCGACGTGCAGCCAAGGCCAAGCCACGCACCAAGACGGCTTCCAGCAAAATCCAAATCAGTACCAGCGATATCGTATCGAGCAAGCGCCCACTTAATTTCAGCGCCGTATAGTAGTAGCCCGAGGCTAACGCCACAGTGAATAACAGGGGCTGCACCACCACTATAAAACCAATTAAGCGCCGGAAAAACGAGGTACTCTCACTGCTATAACGATGAAAAACCAAGCGCCCCATAATCCACGACAACAACAATAAACAGGTCATCAAGAGCGCAATGCCAATCACATCATCGCTCAACACTGCCGGTTGCGCTTGTGCGACCGTGACTACGGCAGTCAGCACCAGAGTTGTCAGACCTAAAGCACGGATGCGTGGCTGCAAGAAAGTCACTTGAGCGCGTGGCCAACGAAAGTGCATGATGGCCATGCCATTGGGCGCTAAAATGCGATACGCGCAGTAAAACACCAACCACACTTGCGCCATATTTAAAAATGCCTGGCCCACCTCAAAGTTATGACCTTGACCATCCAGTTGAATCAGCACACCTAAACTGGCTAAGACCAAAGCACCCGGCAATGCTAACAAGATATTGAGCACAATCGCCCGCGGTGTATGCCATTGACTGTCATTACGAAAATGACCGATATCCGCATGCAAACTGCGCAGAGCCTGCACAATACGTGGGCGTTGCCACATGGCTAACAGCATGACCAGCAATAAAGGGATAAACCATCCCGCACGGGTCACTAAGCTCTGCCAGACCGAGTTCACATCACTTTTCCATAACACCGTGGTCAACTGATACTGCAAACGTTCGGGCGCTGCTTTAAACCAGTCCAGATCCAGAGGTTTATTACTGGGAATCCAAAACATCTGCTCATCTAAGGTCAAGCGCAGTGAGTCCGTCATGCTTTGCAGTTGCTTTTGATTGAGCTGCAAGGTGATGGATTCGCTTAAAAAAGCATTGAGCTCGCGATTGACTCGATCCAATAACTCCGAGCGCGAACGCACTAGCTCCAGCAAACTGGCACTTAATGCCGTGCGCTCATCGCCCAGCGGCATATCTTTGAGAGCAGTCTGCACATATTCATCCGGACGGCTGACGGTGTCGCGCAGCTGACGCAATTCAAACTGATACAAGCGTGTATCGGCAATCTGATCGGCTAAAGTACGATCAAAATTCACCTGAGGCAGGGCTTGTTTTTGTTGATAGAGAATTTTGGCCAGCAATAAGCTGCCCTGCAATACGCTGATTTGCTCCTCAAGCGCTTGCTCCGTTTGCTGCACGCTATCGAGTTGCTGACGTACCACTAAGTTACTTTCAGTCAGCTGATTACGGCGCTCAGTTACGGTCAATAAGTAGTCTGATAATTTTAAGTTCAAGCTGCTTTCACGTAACAGCAAGCTGTCGGTACCGGCTTTACTCACTTCTAGAGAAAGTTGCGCGACGGTTTCTTCTGAATCGGCTTGGCGTTTTTGATTGAGCAACGACTGCAGCGCCAGAACATCCTGCTCTTGTAGACGAATTTGATACTTTAAAAGATCACTGCTGCTGCTACCCAGCTCTTGCAGCACGCTATTACCTGTGAGCTCGGCACGGCGTAAATTATTTTTATGTTCCAGTGCCAATAATTCAGCTTTAAAGGCATCAATGCGCTCACTGGTAAAGGCTTTACTGCCTTCTTTGGCGGTCTTTAATAGTGCATTAATTTCTTGGATACGCGTTTGATTATTGCTGATATCCGCTTGCGCCCGCTCAGGTCGCGTCTGTGCAGTAATAATCAACGCATTGGCATCACCGAGCTCTTTTTGCAACGCGCGCAACTGTTGATTACGCTCGGAAAGCAAATGCTCAAGCTCACTGACTGAGGCCTGCGCTAAGCGCTTACTGGGGTCATCGGGGCGCGCGGCTAATAAGCGCTGTAAGGTCACTTGTTGCTCAGCGATCTGTTTGGGTGCGCCAGCCAATTGCTCTTGCAGTTCACGTTGCGCTTGCTCAGTGCGCTCAGCATTATCGAGCCATGCCAAGGTTTGCTCTAGAGCTTGTTGCGCGGCTTGTTGTTCTGCTTCAGGGAGTTTGCGCGAAGGTAAATCGGTCAAGGATTGACGCATATCCAGTGCTGTTAAAGCAGCATAGCTGTCGCTCACGGGTAAGCCGACAAGGCAAACGATCAATAGCAATAACAGTCTATATTTCATATGCCTACAATCTTCCTATGCGTGACACTACCTTATGGATACCACTGACTTGATCGACACCCTGGCGCTGCGTTTAAAATATAGGCAGCTCAAGACGCTTACCTTCAGGGAAACGCACCCCAACTTTACTCACTTTATTACCGTCCATCACTGCCACAGCCCAAGTTAAACCTTGCCACTCTATATGGTCACCCAGTACGGCTTCACCACCTACGGCTTGCGTAATAAACTCAGCCAAACTCAGCGTGGGGCTCAGCTCTCCCAACTGCAAACCATACACATCCGCCACCGCACCCAATTGCGCATCACCTTCAAGAACAAAGTCACCAAAGAAGCGCATATCTAAACCACGCTGCGGCGCTTTGCTAAACAAACGACCCAACGCAGGTAAGTTATCTTCGTGGCCGATCACGCATAAAATATCATCCGCTTTTAAGCGCGTACTACCACTGGGATGCAGCAATTGATTTTGACGAAATAAGGCGGCAATGCGCGTTCCAGCGGGCATTTTTAATTCGCGTAACTGCGCATCAATGCACCATTTTTGACTGCCTAAGCTGTAGACAAATAACTCCCACTGACTGGTGGGATGAATCTCTAAACCGACCCGTGAAATGGGCGCTGGAGCAGGTGGCAGATCGACTTTAGCCTTGCGCGCCGCCCAAGATAACGTTGAGCCCTGCAACAATAACGACACCAACACAATAAAGAAGGCCACGTTAAAAAACAGTTGGGCATTGGGCAAGCCGGCAACTAAGGGGAATACCGCCAAAATAACCGGCACTGCACCGCGCAAACCAATCCAAGAGATAAAGACGCGTTCACGCACATTAAAGCCGCGAAATGGCAATAAACCTAAAAACACTGAGAGCGGGCGCGCAAATAAAATCATCCACAACGACAGCAATAACGCCGGCACAGCAATGGGCAATAGCTCATGGGGTGTCAGCAGTAAACCCAACACCAAGAACATACCGATTTGACTGAGCCAAGCCAGCCCATCAAACATATGTAAAATGCCGTGACGGTTACGAATCGGGCGATTACCCAGCACCATTCCGCACACATACACCGCTAAAATGCCGCTGCCACCCACTTCACCTGAGAAGGCATAAATCATAATACTGCCGCTCACAGCCAGCAGCGGATACAAGCCATCAGCGACGGTAATGCGATTGATAATCTGCAAAAGTAACCAACCGCCACCTAACCCCAGCACGGTGCCAAGGCCAAACTGGCGCGCTAAGCTGGTAAAGAAATCCATACTGAAATTGGTTTCACCTGCGACCAGCATGGCAATTAAGGTCACAGTCAAAAACATCGCCATCGGGTCATTACTGCCCGACTCAATTTCCAAGGTCGAGCCCACACGCTCGTTCAGCGACTTGCCATTGAGCAGATTAAATACGGCAGCGGCATCGGTGGAGCCAACAATCGAGCCAATCAGTAAGCCTTCGAGCAAGGTTAAGTTAAATAACCATGCAGCCGCTAAACCGGTGAGGCCGGCAGTTACTATGACGCCAAAGGTGGCGAGCGACAGTGCAGGCCAAAGTGCAACACGGAAAGTTGCCACGCGCGTGCGCATCCCACCATCAAGCAAAATAACGGCTAAGGCGAGGTTACTGACCAGATAGGTCAAGGAGTAGTCGTTAAAAACGATACCGCCAACACCATCGGTGCCGGCCATCATGCCCACGCCCATAAAAATAACTAAAATAGGGATGCCGACACGCGAGGAAACGGAGCTGACCAGAATGCTAATAGCAACTAACAACCCACCAACAAAAAATATACTATTGGTTGCTACAGAATCCACAAGCCCATCTCCTTTGTCAAAACAACACGATACCACATGATTTTTAATTCTAACTTTTAGAACACTGTTAATTTAAAATCTTTCATTATAATTCACGGTCAATCCCTACTAAGACGCACATTTTGCTCGATGAGTAACACGCCTGTGACCGTTATGATCAGATTAGCGTCTTTTT
>JAAZJF010000199.1 GCA_012800475.1 Gammaproteobacteria bacterium | reverse complement strand
TCACGTGCTACGGTAAAAGCATCCACTTTACGTGTATGCGCACGCATAATGTGCAGGTAAGCTAGGTTCATGGGAGCAATACCATCGAGCAAGGCCTGTAAGGTCTCAGCTGGCTGACTGTCATATACATCATTAAACTTATTGCCTGGACAGAAGCGAAAGCCTACTCGTCCAGAGCCAATAGCTTCAGACATCGCTTTAAGCACCAACAAGGGGAAACGCACACGATTTTCCACTGACCCACCAAACTCATCGGTGCGCTGGTTGGATGTTTCTGCCATAAATTGCATCGGTAAATACCCACTGGTACCGTGCAATTCAACGCCATCAAAGCCAGCTTCACGTGCATTCAAAGCGGCTTTGCGATAATCCTCAATCACAGCATATACATCGCTGTTACTCAGCTCCTGCGGCATATCTGTTGCGGCCATGCCGACTGCATCGGTAAACAACTCAACTTCAGCTTTAATCGCTGATGGAGCAATGGTCTTAGAGCCAGCAGGCTTGTTATGGACAGTGGCCACACGACCGCAATGCATCAACTGCAAAACAATAGTACCGCCCTCGGCGTGTACCGAATCGGTCACTCGACGCCATTGAGCGATTTGCTCAGCATTGTAAATACCTGGAGTGCGGCAATAGCCCATACCGTCTGCCGAAGGTGATGTACCTTCAGCAACAATCAAGCCTGCATTGGCACGCTGCGCATAGTAATCAATCATTTCAGCCGTAGGTACAGCTTGATCGGTTGAACGACTGCGCGTCATTGGCGCCATCACCACCCTATTTTTTAATTTAAGATCGCCAAACTGGATCGGCTCAAATAACGTACTCATAACAACTCCTTAGCGGACACGAATTCTAGGTGTCGGAGCATTGCGCCGCATACCTTTGAGAAAACCGTCCAATGGCTGTGGCTGTGCAACTTCTGGCAACGCATCATGCTCTGGTGTGTTATTCCAGAACTCTTTCCATGACGGGAATAAATCATGGAAGGTGCCGTGATACGGCTCGCGTCCTGGCCAACGCATTTTCATATCGCCAATGGGTGGCTTATTCAGATCTGTGGCATACCAGTAGCACGGCAAGCGACGACGGAAATACCACACACCATCAACACGCTCGTAATCATCCCAATACAGCATTTGCATGATCACCCACTCGGCGCCGGTTTCATGCTCATTCTTGGAATACACCACGCCAATGGCATGATCCGCATCGGTAAATTCAATAATGTGCTGACCAATGTGATGGGATGTACCGGTAAATTGATGACGCAAGGTGTCATCCACCCAAGCTTTAAGCTCAGCGCGACCGGTTTTACCTTTACCCACACGAATGTCTGGAGCAAACAACCCGACATGCGCATCCAAATCACGCATATCCAGTGACAAGGAGTATTTACCCGCCAATTGGCGAATGGCTTCTGTCGACTCTAAACGATCGATACGCGCCAGCAGTTCATCTTGATTCATGTTTTACAATCTCTTTTGCTGAATAAAAGGGTGCTCGAGTGACGAGCACCCCCAAGATCACTCAAGAACGGTATACAAATCTGAGCTACGACCACCATCCACAGGCAACGCAGCACCTGTGATGTATGAAGCTTCATCTGAAGCCAAGAACACCACCGCATTCGCCAGTTCCGTTGCGCGACCCACACGCTTCATTGGAATCAGCTTAGAGGTGTTTTCACGCGCTGTATCATCGCTGAGCATACCCGCGGTGCCATCAGTTTCGATCACACCTGGAATCACCACGTTACAACGGATATTGAGTGCGGCGCCTTCAGAAGCAGCGGCACGGCTGAAGTTGGTGACAGCGGCTTTAGCGGCTGAGTAACCTGACATCCAAGCGGTACCAAAGGTGCCGCAAATGGAAGACAAGTTAACAATTGAGCCGCCATTTTCCTGCATCAACTGCATGGCTTTACGGGTACCCCAGAAAGTGCCATCCACTGTGGTTTTAAAGTTCATATGCCAATCGTCAGTGCTCATCTCAGTCAGCGCGCCCCAAGTGTAGGCAGCAGCATTATTGACCATGATATCCAGCTTGCCATACTCAGTAGCGACCGCATCAATGGCAGCCACAAACGCCTGCTCATCACTGACATCAGCGACTTTATAAGCAGCTTGACCACCCTGCTCTAAAATATTGGCTACCACATTTTTAAGTGGCTCTTCGCGACGGCCAAAAACTACGACGGTTGCGCCTTCTTCAGCCATACGTGTGGCTGTTGCTGCACCAATACCTGTACCACCACCGGTGACAATCGCAATCTTATTTTCAAGTCTCTTTGTCATTTCAATTCCCCTTAATAGAACGCCATGCCACCGTTGACGGCAATGTTTTGACCGGTAATAAAGCTGGCGTCGTCGCTGCCTAAAAATGCAACAACACGCGCAATTTCTAACGTTGTACCCAGACGACCCAAGGGAATCCCAGCAATCATTGAATCCATCCACTCTTGTGGAATGCCCGCCATCATCGGCGTATCGGTTGCGCCAGGCACCAGGCTATTCACACGAATGCCACTGGGCGCTAACTCACGCGCCGTGCTGCGGGTTAACCCCATGATGCCGGCTTTGGACGCTACATAGTGGCTTGGGCCTTCACCGGTTTGGCCGGCTGTACTGGAGAAGTTCACAATGGCGCCGCTACCGGCTTTCACCATTAACTTAGCGGCTTCACGGCTGCACAAGAATGCGCCGGTTAAGTTGACATTAATCACGCGCTGCCATGTTTCTAAGGTCGTTTCCAAGAATCCATCAACCGAACCAATACCCGCGTTATTCACCAACAGGTCTAAGCGGCCTTGCTCTTGTTCAATACGTGCCATCAGGTCAGCTACAGCCGTTTCGTTGGTAATATCACACACCACAGCATGTGCCTTACCATCAAGGCCTTGCACTGTTTCTTCCAGCGCTTGAGCATTGACATCCACTGCGTACACAATGGCGCCTTGCTCGACAAAATACTGCACCATAGTGCGACCCATGCCTTGTCCAGCGCCGGTGACAACGCTGATTTTATTATTTAGCTTCATGGTTTTTCCTGTCTTGTTCTTAGTATGATTCATCATCAGTTCACATGCGCATGCAAGCATCGTCTGTTAAGACTAATCACTGGCAGTGTTCGCTGCGACGCTCAGTCCTGCTTGACGACCAAAGAAAGTTGAATCGCCCAATGACATACCTGAACTGTAGCCCTCACCCCAACGCGGCAAACCACAGGCCGTGCGCCCTGCTGCATACAGGCCTTGGATAGCCTGGCCATCGGCATTCAATACCTCTCCGGTAGGCAAGGTTGCTAAGCCGCCCAATGTAAAAGCATGCCCATCAAAATCGCCGCTGCAATAACTCAGTGCCGCAAAAGGCGGTGACAGCAAGGGACGCAACCACTCATCGCTTTTATGAAAATACGGATCTTGACCTTGCGCCGCATGACGGTTGAATTAATTGACATT
>JAAZJF010000029.1 GCA_012800475.1 Gammaproteobacteria bacterium | reverse complement strand
AGGAACAGCACAGTGGTGCCAGTTCTGCCGACTCTCAAGAGGCTTTAGCACGTGATGTGTTTGCGCAAGTTAATGCGTTTTTGGCTGAGCGTTTTGCAGTGAAGCCCGGTGAAGGTGAGTCCTTGAGCTTGCGTGTTAGCGGTGTTGATTTAGAGCGTTTTGTATTGCTTGAGCGTCTGTTAGAACCCTTCGCTGCGCAATTGTACGAAGTAAATGACGATTATGCCGAGTGGCATGTGCACAGCAGTGTTGAGCAGTTACGTGCGCAACTGGTGCTCGCTGATCTGCATGAACGCAGTGAGATGGATGCGCCCAGTGTTGGAGCGGCTGCATCGAGCTCAAAAACACTGTATTTCAGCTGGTAATTTTTGAGAGAAGACACTATGACGCAAAATCTTAAGAGTTGGTTGTTATTGGGTCTGTTGGCTTTGATCTTATTAACCTTCTATCTGTTGATGCCAATTCTTACACCTTTTTTAGTCAGTATTTTATTGGCTTATATGGGTGACCCTATTGTTGATTTTTTAGAGCGTTATAAAATTTCACGTACGTGGGGTGTGGTTTTAGTCTTTGTGTTATTGAGCTTAGTGCTACTGATTTTATTATTGGTGTTGATCCCCATGGTAGGGCGTCAGCTTGTGCGCTTATTTGAAGTGACGCCTGAGTTGATTGGGTGGTTGCAAACGAGCGCTTTGCCTTGGTTGCAAAGCCGGTTAGGGATTCAAGTTAATCTGAGTAGCTTGGATGAAATCAAGCAGATGTTCGGTGAAAACTTAGATAAAACCACCGACCTTGTGCAGCTGTTGCTCAGTCATGTAACAGCTTCAAGCTTGGCTTTTTTAGGCTGGTTGGCCAATATGTTATTGATTCCGGTGGTGACATTTTACTTGTTACGTGACTGGGATATTTTAGTGGCTAAAGCCCGTTGTTTGCTGCCACGGCGTAAAGAACAGCTCACCGTCAAACTGATCCGTGAGTGCCATGAAGTGCTCGGGGCTTTTATGCGTGGTCAGCTGTTGGTCATGCTTGCGCTGGGTGTGGTCTACGCAGTGGGCTTAATGAGTTTAGGTTTGGAGCTCGGGCTGTTAATCGGTTTGTTAGCTGGCTTGGCCAGTTTGGTACCCTATCTCGGCTTTGTGGTGGGTATCAGTGCGGCATTGGTTGCCGGCTTATTTCAGTTTGGTATCGAATGGTATCCGCTGCTGGGCATTGTGGCTGTCTTTACATTGGGGCAAATGCTCGAAGGGATGCTGCTGACTCCGTTGTTAGTCGGTGATCGTATCGGGCTGCATCCTGTGGCGGTGATCTTTGCTATTTTAGCCGGCGGTCAGCTGTTTGGCTTTACGGGTGTATTGCTGGCCTTGCCTGTGGCGGCAGTGATTATGGTGCTGATCAGGCATGTGTATGAATTGTATAAAGAATCGGATATGTATGGGCAGCCTGATGAGTGCTGCGAGCCCGTTAGCCTTTCTTCGGATGAGCAAGCTGACGCTTGTGAACAGCCGATAAACGAGTCGACATGAAACCAACCCAATTGTCACTTGGCGTACGTCTGCGTGATGACGCCACTTTTGCGAACTATTACCCTGGGGCCAATGCCGTCACCTTAGGCTATGTTGAGCATGCCTGTGAGACCGAAGATCAGTGGATGGACAGCCTGCTGTATATCTGGGGTAACCCCGGTTCTGGCCGCAGTCATTTGCTGCAAGCGGCCTGTTTGCGTGTTGAAGAGCGCGGCGGCCGTGCCTTGTATTTACCCTTAGCGGATTTAGCCAAATACGGTACGCAGTTATTGGATAACGTCGAGTTTTGTGATTTGGTGTGTTTGGATGATGTGGAAGCCGTATTGGGGCAGCCTGAATGGGAAGAAGCGCTGTTTCATGCTTTTAATCGCTTACGTGATGCGGGCAAGCAGTTGCTAATTGCTGCTAATGCGGCGCCGCGTAAATTACCAATCAAGCTGCCGGATTTACAATCACGCCTCAGTTTAGCTTTGGTGTTTCAGCTGCATGAGCTCAGCGATGATGAAAAATTACGTGCCTTGCAATTGCGTGCATCGCGTCGTGGTTTGCGCTTATCGGATGATGTGGGGCGTTTTATTTTAGCGCGCTCGGTGCGCAGTATGACGGTGCTATTTGACACTTTAGAGCAGTTGGATACGGCATCACTGCAAGCGCAGCGCAAACTCACCATTCCTTTTTTAAAGGAAGCCTTGGGCTGGTAGTCCAGCATGCCTGTATGCATGTTAAAATGCGCCACCTATTATTGAGATGTAAAATTCATGAGTACAGAACAACAGCAGGGTGCCAGCACCTCTGGGGTTAAAATCTATTTTCGTTTACTGGGGTATATCAAGCCATACATTGGCATGTTTATCATCAGTATTATTGGCTTTTTAATCTTTGCTTCAACCTCGCCGATGCTCGGCTACGTGTTGAAATATTTTGTCGATGGTTTAGCCAATCCTGATGCGGTGTTGTTTCCTAATATACCGTGGCTGGCCGATGTGCGCTTGTTACAGGCCGTGCCGTTACTGATTGTGGTGATTGCTTTATGGCAGGGCATTGGCTCGTTTTTAGGCAACTTTTACTTAGCCAAAGTCTCCTTAGGTTTGGTGCATGATTTGCGGGTGCAGTTGTTTAATAACTTACTGACTTTGCCCAATCGCTATTTTGATAATCATAATTCAGGGCACTTAATTTCGCGCATTACCTATAACGTGACCATGGTGACGGGTGCTGCTACGGACGCCATTAAGGTGATTGTGCGCGAAGGTATGACCGTGGTGTTTTTGTTTGCCACTTTGCTGTGGATGAACTGGAAGCTGACCTTAGTGATGGTAGCTATTTTGCCGGTGATTGCTCTGATGGTCAGCAGCACCAGTAAGAAGTTTCGTAAGCAAAGTAAAAAGATTCAGGTGGCAATGGGGGATGTGACGCACATTGCTTCGGAAACCATTCAAAGTTATCGCGTGGTGCGCAGCTTTGGTGGCGAGCCCTATGAGCGCAAGCGCTTTCTTGAGTCGAGCGAGAGTAATACTGAAAAACAATTGCGTATGATCAAGACCAACGCTGTGTACACGCCTTCTTTGCAGCTAGTTATTTATTCGGCGATGTCGGTGTTGTTGTTTTTGGTGCTGTTGTTGCGTGGTGATTCTTCACCGGGTGATTTAGTGGCCTATATTACTTTAGCGGGTTTACTGCCCAAGCCCATTCGACAGTTGTCTGAAGTCAGCTCCACTATTCAAAAAGGTGTGTCGGGCGCTGAAAGTATTTTTGAGCAGCTCGATGAGGTGCCAGAAAATGATCAAGGGCAGATTGAGTTAGCCCAAGTCAGCGGTAAGCTTGAAGTACGCGACTTGTGTTTTACCTATGCCAATACGGATACACCGGTGCTGCAAAACATCAGTTTCACTGCTGAAAAAGGTCAGATGGTCGCTTTAGTGGGGCGCTCGGGCAGCGGTAAGTCAACGCTGGCGAACTTGATTCCGCGTTTTTATGAGCATCAGCAGGGGCAGATTTTACTCGATGACACCGCTGTCGAAAGCTTAACACTGAAAAATTTACGCCAGCATATTGCCCTGGTGACGCAACAGGTTTCATTGTTTAACGATACGGTGGCCAAAAATATTGCCTACGGCGATTTAGCGGATGCCTCGCTCGATGAGATTAAAGCTGCCGCTGAGGCTGCCTATGCGGCTGAGTTTATTGAGCGTATGCCACAAGGCTACCAAACACTGGTGGGTGAGAACGGTGTTCTATTATCCGGTGGTCAACGCCAACGCTTAGCCATTGCGCGTGCATTATTAAAAAATGCGCCCTTGCTGATTTTGGATGAAGCCACTTCTGCTTTGGATACTGAGTCTGAGCGCCATATTCAGGCAGCTTTAGATCATGCTGTGCAAGGTCGTACCACCATTGTCATTGCCCACCGTTTATCAACCATTGAAAAAGCTGATTTGATTTTAGTGATGGATCAAGGGCGCATTGTTGAGCGGGGTACGCATCAGGACTTATTGGCGCAACAAGGCTATTACAGCCGTTTACATGCGACACAGTTTCAAGATGTTGATCCCGCGGATGAGGCTGAAGTATGAGTGCAACAGATCAGTACAGCTTAGCTGACTTGCTGTATTTAATGGCGCGTTTGCGCGACCCTGAAGGCGGCTGTCCATGGGATTTACAGCAAGACTTTGCCAGTATTGTGCCGCATACCTTGGAAGAAGCTTACGAAGTAGCCGATGCGATTGAGCGTCAAGATTTTGCGCATTTACCCAGCGAGTTAGGCGATCTGTTGTTTCAAGTGGTGTATTACAGCCAGTTGGGTGATGAGCAACAGT